>JBJEQS010000310.1:0-30449 GCA_051881875.1 Oscillospiraceae bacterium | reverse complement strand
TGAGATAGAATACACACTGAATTTTATTTCGGAAAGTATTTCTGCGAAATAAAAGTGCTGAACTCAGTCATTCCGAATAAAACATTAATATATTTTTTAACAGGCAGCTGATAATAACAACTGCCTGTTTTTGCTGTAAGAAAGTGCTTTGTTCTTGACAAAGCAATCAATATTTATGGTTAAAATTACAAAGCTGCATAGCAATGCCGTTTTTATATCAGAGAAACCAAATTTTTGATAAAAAGTGGCTGTGTAAAATCTTTTTTATCGGTATATCTTATTTCCATAGCGCCGTTGATCAAGCTTTCCATAAGCCGTGAATATTACAGTAGGCATAAACTGCTTCAATTTCATCTCCGTCACACACAGCAAAACTTACAATCGGCTTTTCTCCCGAATGGAGCTGTTTTACCTGAATACCCTGCTTTGTCTGCAATGCTGCCCATTCAATAAAATGTTCGGGAAGCATAGGGTGTTCTGCCGAGCCGATTTGTACGGTTACAATATTCCCCTCAACTTTATATATGGGAATATGCTTTTCGACAGCACCGTCTGTTGTGCCGGGAACAAGCTCCTTCATTTTTTGTCCGCAGCACATAACAGGAACTCCGGCATCATTCAATTTCATAATGATGTTTCCGCAGTGTTCACAAATATAAAATTTCTGTTTCATAATAAAATCTCCTTTAATTAGCTGATATTTTATCCATCAGGACGTCTAACGCATTTACTTCAATATCCTCAACTTTGCCGCTGTCGCATAATTGGGCAATATCCGATCTGATAGGCAGCTTGGAAACCGTATCTATCCGATAGTCTGCCGCTGATTCACTGACACGGCTTTCACCGAATATACTGTATTTCCCGTGACAGTCCGGACATTCAAAATACGACATATTCTCTACAATTCCAAGTACGGGAATATTCATCATTTCAGCCATTTTCACAGCTTTGCCGACGATCATACCCACCAGCTCCTGCGGAGAAGTCACAACAATTATACCGTTTATCGGAAGCGACTGAAATACAGTCAGAGGAACATCTCCTGTACCGGGAGGCATATCCACAAACATATAGTCCACATCACCCCAGATAACATCTGTCCAGAACTGCTTTACAACACCGGATATGACCGGTCCGCGCCATATAACAGGTGTTGTGTCATCATCGAGCAGCAGGTTTACAGACATGATTTTTGTGCCATTCGCCGTTACGGCAGGCTCTATTCCGTCATCTGTTCCGATCGCTCTTCCTTTTACGCCGAAGATCTTGGGAGCAGAAGGTCCGGTAATATCTGCGTCAAGCACAGCAGTACGGTATCCTCTTTTCTGCATACCCGATGCCAGCAGAGCAGTGATCAGTGATTTTCCGACGCCGCCCTTGCCGCTTACAACTCCTATCACCTTTTTTACAGATGATCTGCTGTTCTGTTTTTCCAACATACTCTGCGGAGTTGTTCGTTCATTGCAGTTGCTGCCACATTCCGAACAATTATGAGAACAATTTTCAGCCATTGCAAATACCTCCTTTTCCGCTGCAGCTGTTACCGCTTTCGTGATCGTGATGACTGCATTTTACATTTGGGTTGTAATCGAGTGTTCCGTTAAGAAGTGCATTTACAGCTTCGTCTGCGTCACCGTTTACGCCGCCGTAAAGCTTGATCCCTGCCTGTGCAATGGCAGTCTGCACTCCGCCGCCGATACCTCCGCCGATAAGCACATCTGCGCCCGAAGCTTTGAGAAATCCCGACAAAGCTCCGTGTCCCTGACCGTTTGTATCAACGATCTGTTCTCTTGTCACTTTATTATTTTCCACATCATACAGCTTGAACTGTTTGGTATGTCCAAAGTGCTGGAAAATCTTTCCGTTTTCATAGGTTACTGCAATTCTCATAGCATTTTTTCCTTTCTTATATGCAGGTAAAACGTCTGCATTGAATTTTTTACAGGCTTTCCGACAATAACGGGCAGCTGAACCGTCGCAGATACAGTAATTCCCACCGTAAATTCTTAATGCCTTACCGTTTACGATACTGTCAGCAATTTTTTCTCTTGCAGATTCGTATATCTCTGTAACAGTTGTTCTGGATATATTCATAACTCCCGAGCATTGTTCGTGAGTCTTTTTCTCCAGATCAATAAGGCGTATGACTTCATATTCATCTACGGACAATACGTTTTCTTCCCGTACGCATATCCCCGAAGGAATAAGGCTGTCATACGCAGGCTCGGAGCATATTCGCCTGCACCTGCTTGGTCTTGCCACTGTATCACCTCACAGCGTTTCCGTTATATGTCGGAAATATTATATCATATTATTCTGATAAATACAACTTACTATGAAATTTATGAGTGACTTATTTTAACGATAGTCGCATTTACGGCATTGTATCATTGTGTTGTCGCTTTCTTCTTTATAAAAATGTCCCGACCATTTGCATATACTTTGCAATATCGGAACAACGGAAAGTCCTTTTTCCGACAGCGTATATTCCGCGCGAGGAGGTATCTCATCGTATGACTTGCGAATTACAATATCTTGCTTTGTATAAGTAAATCGCATATAATCAAATCATCGAAAATACACAATAACAATTTGGAGGTAATTATTATGCTGAATGAAAATGTTTTGAAGGTTCTTGAAACAAGTATGTGGGATCTTGCCACCTGTGCAGACGGTGAACCGAATGTTGTTCCTGTTGCATTCAAGTTTGTGACAGATGATGACAAGCTGGCAGTAGGAGATGTATTTCTTGACACTACCCTGAAAAATATCAAGGCTGATGGAGGAAAGATCGCTGTTTCGGTGTATAACGCCGAAAGTCTGGAGGGCTATCAGATAAAGGGCACAGCCGAGTATGTAACCAAAGGCGATATAGTTGATACTTTTAAGGCATCAGTCGAAAAAATGTTCAACGGCGCAGCTACTGCCAAGGGAGCTTTGATAATTACTCCCGAAAAGGTCATCGTCACCACTCCCGGAGCTGAAAATAAGAAAGAACTGTAAAATACTATCTGTAAGCAAACAACAGCGGCGTTCACAATGAATGCCGCTGTTTAATCATAATTTATACTTGTAAATTCAGTTCTTTTGATGCTTATTATCGTTCATCCGTTTTGAGAAATCCTACCAGGAATCAAAGCACATCTGATTGTACCGGTCAATATCCTTAGTGCTGCTGTTGACGGTATGAATCCGGATATTGAGATAGTTGATGCGAAGATCATGGAAGATCAATTTGGACACAGCCTCAAATGCAATCAATATGAAAAAGACGGTCAAGAACTGAACATCCCAAAATAACGGTCAAACAACGGACAAAACAAAAAATTATAAAAAACAACTCCGCAAACGCCTAAATTACTACATTTGCGGAGTTATGTTTGGTGCCGCTGGCCGGACTTGAACCGGTACGCTGTCGCCAGCGAGGGATTTTAAGAAATATTGCATACTTGGAATTTGTTGATATTTTAAAGAATTCTGTTAAATTATTTAATCAACAAACGGCTATAATACGTTGTTTATAGTCTATTAAACCTTATAAATGCTGAAAACGCATCTTAGAAAATAATTAATTTGTTTTGTGCCGTTTTTGTGTTGAATATGTAAGAGTTTTTTCATAAAAAAATTAGTAAATTTAATATATTTCTCAGTGTGTTGGTAAAAATTATTATGAAAGGTATTTTAATATGATAAGAAAACATAAACTGTCTGTTGTAACGCATATTGTGACAGACAGTTTTGGGGCTGTTTAATTTGAGAATTAAGGCTGTGTATGAGCTATAAAATAACATTCTTCCCTTATGAAAAGAACAGCCGTCAAAAAACAAATATAGGACGGTATTCTCAATTGTCGTTTGAAGATACGATAAAAATATGTGAATTCCCAAGATGGATGAGTTTGTGTTCTAAAAAAAGAGCGAGAAAAAACAATGGCAAAAGTTTTTATGGACTTTTGTAGTATATAATAAAATCACTTTCAAGGCACTCTCAGACTCAAATATAGATAACATTTTTTGGGAGGCAACTCACATAAATTCAAAATATCAATTATAATGATCCTCTAACAGGTGAAACTTCATGTGACCATAACGATTCAAATCTTTAGAATGATTCTTTATATTTTCACAAATTGCAATTGGATATCCAGAATAATCTGGAAGAATTTTTTATATCGTTCAATGTCTACACAGTCATTGTAAAAATTGTATAAAACTGGAAATTAAAAATGAATTGAGAAATATAAGTTAAATCTTTGAATCGTTGAAATTAATGGAATAATAGTGCTGGTCAACTAATTCGGAATATTTTGTAATATACGGTTGTGTACGAATCTGTTCTTATGCTGAGTCTGAATAATGAACCGTGATTTCTGTTTGCCATAACACTTTACCTGGTTAGTTTCGGCATTTACAAGGTTCGTTATTCAGCCTAGGTTTTGTTCTTGATTATTAATATTATCTACCATTTCTTCGTTATTAAAATCGATAAATTTGTATGCAATATGTACTCGAAATAGGCTAATTGTATTATATATCGTACTTTTTATCTCATAGATAATCCTTAGGGTTAGCGATAAATACATTAATAAACAAGTGAAAGCGGTTATTTCATCCATTATATTATAAAATACTCTCATGTTTTCAGGCAAACTTATCAAAAGGATTATAACTGCTATGGATAGACATATACCTAAGAAAAATATAAATAGTACAGATTCATAATACTTAATGCTAGATGTTAATAGATCTGCCTTTGATTTATCCATAATATGTGAAAGCCTTTTTAAATAATTATCACTAAAAAAGGCAAGCGAAATAGAATATACAGTAAAGATGCAGCCAAATAAAGCTAATTCTACAGATAATAATTCTTTTACTATATTTTGTGAGATATATTGTGTATCTTGCGAAAAAGAAACAAGTGCTGCTATAATTATGGAAAAAGATAAAATTACCAATCCAATAATGTAATCATTCTTTTTTTGTGGTATTAATTCTTTAAAAGCGTTTGTTATCATTGAAGATGCTTTTTCTTCTGATGTAAGTTTTTTTATTATATTACTATAATTATTCACTTTTATTCTCCATACTGCTATACAATTCATTTATCATACCTATACATTCATTATATAGTTTTTGGTTTGAACTGCTTGTTCTTGACATTACGTTATTATGTTTGGCAGATGATATTATTTTGCTGTCATCCTTGGAAGACACATTCGCGTTGATATTTATCGGTATCGTAGATTTAAAACTGTCAGGCTTAATTGATGTTTTTTCGCCATCGAAAGTTGTAATTGCGAGAGTTGGTTCTACCAACCCTGCATTTTTCTCAATTAATTCACAAACGCCATCAATAGAGTATGGCGAATTTAAAATTAAATTACCTGATTTTGACTTTACGTAATCCATAAGTGTTCTTACATCAGTGTACGCGGGTGTGAAATCTATGTCGTTATTTAATGGAAAAAATCTAAGTTTAACACTTCGAATTTTCTTAGTATCCTTTAATACACTTTTAATGTCACTTAGCAAAGGAATATCAACTATATTCACAGTTGCTGTCGGTAATAAATCTGAATCCTCGGCGTTTTTATTATATTTATATATATAATTATTAATTGCAGAACGATAGGTTTTTTGAAAGCTCCGAATGTCAGGACTTTCCTTTTCGTTTTTAATAAGAACCATTTTATGGTTCTTTAAAATAACAATAAACCTTGAATATGGAGCGGTAGGAACTATAGACTCTGCCGAAATTATGGAGCCTTCTTTATATTGGGTGTGAATTTCGTAATTAGTGTTTTTTACAAAATTTCCTACAATATAAAATTCGTCATCTATTTTTTTGATATTCACATCAGTAAACATATATTCAGCTTGGTTAGAATTATTTTTTAAACAATAGTTTTGCTTGAAGGTGGGATAAATTATTTCCTTAAAGTAACTCAACATCGGTTTATTATCAGTATCGTTTGGAAAAGCAAAGGTAATATTAAAATTTGCAAATTGCATTGTTTTTTCGTTTTTATTTGTCATAAAGCATCCTCCTAAAATATTTTACAATTACAATATAATTCAAATTAAATGATCTGTCAACATAATTCAACACAATTTGTGCATATAACACATCAATCGTGTTGAATTATATGCAATTTGTAGAGTTTATTCTATCATGAAAAATGTCATTATGTATTCTTCTACACCAATACATAGGAATACATATCATGGCGATCCACAATTACTACCAGCAGATTATGACTATTTCATCATTTTTCAATATATTTAGTCATCTCGTATGCCAGCAAATCAATGGTATATGAGATGGTTTTATTTTTAATAGTCAACACAGGATAACTATTTATTATCAACTGTTAGAGGAGAAATAGAATGTCTGATTCCCAGAAAAATTCAAGCAGTTTTGAAGAGTTATGCTTAAAAATAGTAAAAAATCTTTTAGGAAATTCACTGAATAAAATTGAAAAAACACAGTCATCAAAAGATGGCGGATATGATATTGACGCAACAATAAAATATAAAAACAAACAATACAGCGTATTATTTGAATGCAAACTCCGGGGGAAAAACGTTAATTTACGAGATATTGCAGCAAATGTCATTATTGCCTATAACAACTGTACCGACAGCTTAGTTTTGATGATAAACCGATATTTTACTCCACAGCTTGAGGAACAGCTCTTGCGTTTCAGAGATTCAAGCCGATTGAATATAAAAGTAGTAATAGGGTCAGATATCAAAAATGTCATTCAGAATAACAATATACCTGTAAGTACCGAATTGACGGAGCTTTTAAAAGATAAAAATACAAATAGGAAAAACAAACCTATATCATCACTCGTTTTAAACACTAATTCCGGAAATATATGCAAACAGATTATTGAAAAACCTCAAGCAGAGTCTGATAATAAAGAATCAGATTTTATGGCTCAGGTTTATTCAAAGGAGTTTAACAGTGCTATTTCATTAATCAAAAATAATAAAAGCTTTATTGTTCGAGGCTACATGGGCACGGGTAAAAGTGCCTTTATAAGAAAAACACTACACACGGTCGATCATATGTGCATAAGATTAAATGCGGATGTGAGTCAGAATCAGGAACAGGTCATTCTTCATTTGATCCGAAGTATCTGGGGATTGCCGGACGATAGTTTTTTAGGTATGTTTGAAGAAGACGATATTGATTGCATAATCAGTACTATCAATGAAAACTATTCTACGGAAACCTGTGAATTTATAAAATACATATTAAACGAAACGTCTCTTCCTATAAAAATAGAGACAAACTATATATTGTGCGAATACTTAGTATGCGTAATGAAACGCCATTATCCTAAAACAAAGTACATTGTATATTTTGATAATTTTCATGCCGCTAATCAGGAAGTTAACGATTTCTTAGTATATTTGATCAATCTTTTTTCGGAAAAAGGCATTCCTTGTATCATCGAATATGATTTATCAGAATATGACTTACAAAAACAGAACCTCAAGGCTTTGAATAAAATAATTAATAAATATGCCGTTATAGATATTGCTCCTCTCACTAACGAGCAAGCCAAAACTTGGCTTATCCAAGAATTGAATACCACAGAAAAAACCGCAGATCAAATTGTAAAAAGAGTAGGTACGCGATTTTATAATATAAGATGCATTTCCCAAAGCCTGAAAAAAAGAATGCTTACGCCAAGCTTCGAAAAAGCAATGGAATCATTGGCTCTGTTGACCCCAAATGATCTGCCCACTATAACATCGCAAATAATCAACTCTTGTAAGGAAAGAGATGTAAGTCTGCTTCACCTGCTAAAAATGTTGAACTGTCGTATCCCTATTGATTTGTGTTCATATCTGAATTTATCATACGGCTCACTTTTAAAAGAAGGAATCATAGCCAAAGAGGATCGTTATATATTTGTCTCAAATGAATTTGCTAAACAGGCTGTAATGAAAGAACCATCTGATTTTGTAAAAGAACAAGCTATTGCCGAATCCATTTTAGAGTTCTGCAGCCAAAATCCCGGAAATTATAGAGAAGTCATGATATATGGCTTATTTTATGCAGGCAAGCAGGAAGAAGCTATAAAAGAAATAGATCTGTTGATCAATGAGCTCGGTCAAAAGCGTAATTTCATGTTGATGCTGGAATTGATTGAGCTTGCAATAGTTATTTCTGAAAATAACGAGAACGCTCATGTGCTGTCACGTTATTTGATAAAAAAGCTTGAAGTGTATGCAATCATTAAATCCATTGTGTTTGACAAGGCAAGATCGGCATTAGATGATCTGCAAACATTGGTGAATTCGGGACAGTTGGATCCACCTGATGAATCTTATTCAGATTTAGCAATATGCTATTTTAAGGGTATTATCGCACTCAAAGGTTATGCACTTTCAGATGATCTTCTGAATAAGCATCGTATGTACTTCCAAAACTGCATAGATGGATCACTGAAAGACAATCCGGATGATTATCTTGGAAAAGTGTGCTGTAATTATGCAATCTACATAAAAGAAACCAGGGGCAATTCAGCGGCACTTGAAGCTTTTAAGGCGGCTTTTAAGGCCTTGCCTGATTCCCAGATTCTGTATATTGAATATCTCAGTCACCTTGCCTGTATTTCGTTGTCCTGCGAACCGCAAAAGTCGTATGAGTATTACAGTAAAATAATAGAAGAGGTAAACAACTGCCAGACCTTCTGCGGCTTCCCATTTCACGAATATGGAGACAAGGCTATGTGCAAAGTGCTTTTGAAAGAAGCTGATAAGGCTGTCTCTCATTCTGACCTTGGCATCAAATATGCCGAATCGCACGGCGTATTTGATGAGGTTGGAAGAATTCTTAATATAAAGGGCTGTGCTTTTTTACTGGCTGACAAAGTATCAGAAGCTGTAAAATGCTTTAAAGAAGCGACAGAAATAATGGAGTATTCAGGATATAAGCACTATTGCTGGAGGAGCAAACTGAATTATGTAAATTATTCTATCACTTTCGGTAATAAAGAAGAATTAAGAACAATGCTTTGCGATGCGTACAGCATCTTTAAATCTGGATTAATTGCAAAAGTACAAAACCTCATAATGTCATGTGATGTTTTTATTTCAAGCAGGGAATACCTCGCTCTTCTGGTTGTAGGCAAGTGCAGTCAACTGTTACTTGACACAAAAACGAGCAAAAGAGAGGATTATATTTCGGCTGAAAAAATAGCTGATGAATTCAATTTCCCTGACAAAATAAAGGAGCATTATCTAAAGACAATAGACCAGCTCATTAATCACCCTGAAAAGCTTGAACTAGAAAGCCGTTATATTCATAACGGAGACATTTTTATTATTGGCTAGATTCTAAAATAAATAGTTCGTTTTGCTTTGCAAATGAATACAAAAAGCAGTTATCAGCCGAAGGTGATTGAGAAGAAAAGCATGAAATAGCATCTTTTTTTGCGTAAAAAGCCTCTTTGTTTCCATAAACAGAGATCCAGCGAAAAATGGCAAGCTTTTGAGGTGGTTGGAAAATATCACTTTTTCTATCTGGCCAAACTTCTTCATTTTCGGTATGTATCAAATAAGAAAGTACTTTTATAGGACGCTTAATGATTCTTAATGCGTCCTGTAAATACATTGCACAGGCGTGATGATCCCCATGAAGATCAAATATGGACGGAGCTGCGATCAAATCAGGCGAACATGATCTTATTGCGTATACCAAGTCGTTAAGGAAACTCTGACCTGTGTATTCAGCCTGAGTTCCCATGTGCAAAAAATGGACAGTTTCCTTATTCGCAGGGTGATAGGTACAAGGCGATACCGGAGAATGCTGCTGTTCATGGGTACTTCTTAAGCGCATCAGAAAGCTTTTTTCTTTGCTCATTCCGGTATCTGCATATCCTAAGTACATCATATGTTCTTCGCATATACCAAGTAACGACAGGGCATTCAGACTTTCGTAATAACGTGTATGCGCACAGTCTCTTCCCTTGTGATCTCCATTGGTTGCATACAGTATGTTTACAGTTCCCTTTCTTTCCAGCACCTTATGCATCAGCAAAAACGCACCTAGTATCTCGTCATCTTGATGCGGAGCAATTATGAGAAGGTTCATTTTTTTACAACCCCATAAGTGCCTGCAAAATATCAAGCTTTTTCGTGTCGTTTGTTCGATAGATCACATTATTTTCTATTATATCATGGAAAAAACGAAAAGCAGCAGCTGAGATCAAATTTTTGACTATTAACCCGTCTATCTCGTTTATCGCAAGGAATAATTCCTGCAGCCCTGATTCCTCCAATTTCTGCTGAATAATATAATCATGGATCAGTCCGGCTACCCCGGCTTCGGGTTCACCGATCGCCGTTTTTTCATGATCTATTATGCAAACTTGCCCATCGAAGAAAAAAACATGGTCAAATGTCAGATCGGTATTCACAGCACATAGTCTTTCCGGATCAGTTTTTTCAGCAGCTGCGGAAAAATGCTTTACGCAATCATTTAGGACTGAGAAAATGCATTCCGGTATGCTTGATCTGTTATAATCAATCATTTCTACTGCAGTTTGCCAGCATAATTCACCGGAGAAGCAACAAGAAGGCTCAAAAAAGAAACCATCGATTTCATTGTTCAGCCTTTCAATTGTCTTGTCGGGGCTATCATTCAATGAAATTATATCGAAGTACTTTTTCCGTTCAGCTTCGTTTATCCGACAGCTGCTAAGGACATTCCTTATGCACAACTTAAGTCTGTCAACATTTGATACAGGGAACGGATCTGCTTTTTTTAGTAGCAGAAGTGCATGGAACTCATCGTATCCTGCCAATAATGGATTATTGGTTCTCTTATATGCCTGCAATTCAGCCTCAAACATTTTACCTGCATTACGGGCATACTCATTTTTACGGACAGGATTATACATAGGACTCATTGCAATGCGGGTGTAAGCTCTTTTTATAACATATTGACTGTCATTGCATTTGACCATATAAATATTTGATGATTTGTTTTCGCTTGTTAGTAAATTTAGTTGCTCTGCATCACAGCCATTGCATTTATGGAAAAACTGTTTTATTGTTTCATCTGAATATCTGCTGATGCAATAAGGGTAAAGATTGATTTCCTTTTGTGATGATGCAGGTCTTACATTCTCTTTATTCTGGGATACTGATTCGCAGTCAAAATAGCACTTCAAATGTTTTTCAATAAACTGCCATGAGTCCATAACTTCTTTTGATGCTGCAATCGCATTTTGTCCTAATGTATTGCTTAAATATGGCTGTCTTATGAAGTGTTCCATACGAGCGCTTAATGCCGCTTCGTCACCGAACTCAACAAGGAAGCCATTATACCAGTCGGTTATAGTATCCTTGGCAAAACCATTTGGCGTCCCTATAACGGGAACGCCTTCACACATCGCTTCAATAGCGACACGTCCGCCGGGTTCGTACAGTGAGTGTGTCAGTAATACCGACGTCTTGAGAAGAACAGTGCTTAATCCATAAGGATCAATACAGCCCCACCAAATGACCTTTCCGTATTGTTCCAGCGTGCTTAAGTCAGGGTTTATCTCTTTGAAATCACTTCTGATCATTTCAATTTCCGGTAAACTGCCTCCGGCTAACCATAAGGGAGGGCAAAGGTTTTTGTACTTATTATACAGCATATTCCATGAAGAAAAAATGTGTTTCAGACCTTTATTCCTATCCATTCTTCCGATATATGTAAATGCCTTTCGTGCCCAGAATGTATCGCAGGATTTGGTCTGAGCAGCTTTATTATATTTCTCAGCCGCTGCTATTTGACTTTCGCGTGAAATCGTGGAGTTAAGGCGTGGAAAGTCGTTTGAATCATGGGAAGGCATAACAAATGATTCATGAATGTACTGTCCTGCAACTACGATCTTGTCTTTATCCACATTATACAGGGTCATCAGATCCTCTGCCTCATCGTCAGAAACGCAAATAAGCCATTGTGCTTTATCGTATATTTCCTGCTCGTAGAATTCGCGCTCGGGCACCGGTTCATAGGCTCCACGCTTTACTCTTCCCCTTGAATTGGATATAATGCTATGTACAAAAGGAATTCCTAATTTTGCACTTAATTCAACTGCGATCCTTCCGCTGTTCCAATATACACTATGGATCTTTTCGGGCATTCTGCCCTGCTTTTTTATTATTTCAAGAATTTGCTCCACGTTTTGAGAGTGGTATTCCTTTAAAAGCGTCTTGCTCATTGGTTCATTGTCACCATTTGTTAATCGATAGACTGTGCAATATTCATTATACTGTTCCTCGTAAGGAAGGCACTGCATAGATCTCCTTGTAAACATTATGCACCTGATCTTCTTTTTTCCAAATTCATCCAGCAGTTCTTTCATGTATGTGTGAGTTCCTCCCCATTCATCATATCCAGGAGTCATTGCCGGATCGGCGTGCATTGTAATTACTACTATATATCTTTCCATTTTATATCTCCTCTAACAGTTGATAATAAATAGTTATCCTATGTATAAATATTATACACTAAAACGCGGTATTTTTCAACTCCATTTTGCAATTTTCTCCTATTTTTGTTCGACAAAAATCGACAAATCTTTCAAAAAGATATATAATTAAGGTACTATTCTCAAGGAGGAATGCCAATATGTTCAATATGACTATTCAGATAAAAGCCTTTTTAGACTACTGTACCAAAAGAAAAGCACTCAGTAATAAAACTATAAAAGCTTATTCAATAGATTTGAATCAGTTTTGTAAATTCTCCGAAGGTCGATATGATAAGGAGATTATTTGCGCTTATGTTGCTTATTTGCATAACAGCTTTAAACCTAAAACAGTTAAACGTAAAATTGCAACAATGAAAGCATTTACTCACTATCTGACCGTGGAAGAAATTATTGAGATCAACCCTTTTACCAAGATTGATATTTCGTTCAGAGAACCGATCATTCTTCCCAAAACAATACCGATAAATGTTTTAAACGCTGTGCTGAGTGCTGCTTACACAGAGTATAAGGATGCTCAAACCGATTATTCCCGTAGACAGCATTTACGTGACATAGCTGTAATGGAAATACTGTTTGCAACAGGAGCAAGAGTATCTGAAATATGCTCACTTACTCCTGCGACAATGGATCTGTCAAATCACACTGTAAAAATTTTCGGCAAAGGATCAAAAGAGCGGATTATACAGATTGAAAATCCCGATGTGTTGAAAATTCTTTCTGATTATTTTGCTGCTTTTGCGGACGATATAGAAAAAACGGGATATATCTTTATCAATAAGATGCACAAACGTCTGACAGAGCAGTCTGTGCGGGAAATTATCAAAAAATATACAACGCTTTCAGGCAGTTCTATGCATATAACTCCCCATATGTTCCGTCACTCCTTCGCAACCTTGCTTCTTGAAGAAGATGTTGATATACGCTACATACAGAAAATACTCGGTCACAGCTCAATTACTACCACACAGATATACACCCACGTTGCAATGTCAAAGCAAAAGGAAATTCTTTCAGTTAAACATCCACGGAACAAAATTTGTGTGTGAATTCCAAATTATTTTTTCTGAGCACTCGTCAAATTCGTGCAATATATATTGTCCTATCTAAAATGGAAACTCCCCTTTCCTTTATGTCTTGGAATTAGTAATGTGAATGAAAAACTCTCTACTGTTTTGAGTCAAATTAAATTGTTGTTATATGCAGAGAAACGGTTTAACGATTGTGTTCAAACTATTAGAAGTATGCTTTTATAATATGTAAGAATCATGCTTTTGTTCTGCCAAACAGATTTGACAAAGATTTCTCATCGTTAATTGTTATTAGTTTAAACTCTTCGCATGCTTTTTCAATTGTTTGATAGATTTTATCATTGGACACTAAAGTATCATTTTGACCTAAATAAAGTAAATGTAACAAATCACATGGATTATTTTTATCACTCGTATTACCATTGATAAAATATGATTTTGCAAAAATTGTAGCTTGCGCTGTCATAAATAATTTGAAATTGTATTTTAAGAACAATTGGTCAACATATGCTTTACACTTTTCTATTTCATGTGTTCCTATAAATGGCTCAGCATGGTTAAGTCTTTTTTGATCTATACGTTCATCATAATATTTCTGCCAGAAGTATTCTGCCAAACCTTTTTCCCCTTGCTCTTTATATATTCTTTTTATATACGCTTTATCTTCATTTTCAAATGAAGAAGATATGGTTTTATTTATCATTGCAATTTGTTGATCCCAACAACTAAGCCAACATATCGGATTAATTAATTCCTTTTGTCCCTTTTTATTTGTTATGCTAAGCTTATATTGGGAAAACTCATTATAATTTTTTGATTTTATTAATAACCGAAAAGTATCATTAATCATCTTATATGCAAATGGATTATACCCATTTTCTTTTATAAGACTATAAAACAGCTTATCAATCATGGGACCCTTAATTGTCAGCTTTTGCTTTTTAATTCGTTTTGCACAACTTTGTCTCACCACAAACTCTTCTTCATTAATTCCGGAAAGCAATTCAAAGATTGAAAAAATGGACGTATAAACATGTTGATCGCAGTCATAATTAGTCAAATTTCTTAAAGCATTAGTTTCCAAATAAATAGCCATTATATTCACCTTCCTATTCTCACATTATCCCATTTAGCTCTTGGTACAATCTTTTTGCAAAGCTGTCTGTCATACCGCATATGTAATCAGTGACCAACAAAAGCCTTAAATACAGCTTCTCGTTTTCGTCTTTGCCGTCGGAATATATTTTATAAATCTGGCGGTAATTATCCGAAATCAGATGAATGATTCTTTTGTCCATAGGAGAAAGCTCATTGTCTGTATCATAAATAACGGCAGCAGGTACAAATCTATCTAACAGAAAGTTGATTATATTTCCTGCAGCAATCTCTGTTTTATATATTTCACAGGATTTGAAAACATAATCACAAACTATGCTACCCAATGCATCGGACAACGTTTTTCCTCGTGAAGCACTTATTACTTCAGCTGAAAAGGTTCCGTTCATAATGCTTTGATAATTTTTTGTAAATCCATAGGATGCACAATAAAGTAGCTGCCCCTGGACGTAGATAATCCAGTTTTGCACAGCGTTGAGTTCAGGGTTAGGCACACCATTTTCTTTTGCTTTCGCATACTTCGTTTCAAGCATATCAACAGCATTTTTATAGCTTTGGATTTCCTGTACATCTGTACATTTATTTATGTACTTTTCGCTTCGTAGTTCTTCAAGCAGCTGAGAATAGCTTAAAAAGCCTTTCTTAACCGCATCCTCAATATCGGCAGTATGATATGCAATATCATCTGCCGCCTCCAGTAGAAATGTAAGTGGATATCGGCAGTTAATCGCCCCTGTCGATTCTGTTATATCTTTAAAAAGTTCCTGCTCTGCAAAATAATATCCCATTTTCTTATCCTTGATATTTCCGCTGTGCTTATTTATTCCGCACGATGACACAGGATATTTGATCAATGCGTTCAGCAAAGCATAGGTCAGATGCATACCATTTTCGTCAACAAGATAATGCAGCTTGGCAAGCAACCTCAGTGCCTGAGCATTACCCTCAAAATGGTATAGATCATTCTTCATCTGCTCATTTAAATAATCCTCGACAGAAGTGCCTTTAAATTTTATTCTGGACAGATTATTCTTAAACCAATTACGAATAGAATCCTCTCCGAAGTGCCCGAAGGGAGGATTTCCGATATCATGCAGAAGTCCTGCACATTCGAGTATGCTGCACACCTTGTCTTTAATTTCGTGAGTGAGTTCTTCGTCTTTGTTATTATCAATAAGATATTGAAAAGCTGTCTGTCCCAAGGATTTTGCGAAGGAGGCGACCTCCAGAGAGTGAGTAAGCCTTGTACGCACAAAATCACTTTTATCCAAAGGAAAGACCTGTGTCTTATCCTGCAAACGCCTGAATGAAGCGCTGCAGATTATTCGGTGATAGTCTTTCTGAAATTCATTGCGCAGATCTGTTTTGTTTACACTTTTAGATGCTGATTGACGCTTTTCACACAAAAGCTGTTTCCATTCCATATTGATTACCTCACTTTTAAAAATCTTTATTATTTATAACCGCATCAGTTCCGTCTTCAATAAGACAAAGCCTGTCATAAAGAAGGTCAGCCTGAGCAAGCGCATTATCCATCCTGCACATTTCGGCAGAAAGCTCCGCATACTGCTTCAGATAATCAAGCTCGCTCATATTTCCCGTATCATAAGCAGTTTTCAGAATATCAAGCTTATCTTCAAGCACCGAGTTATACTCTCTGCAGGAAATATATTCCGTATAAGCCTGCTCATAGCTTGAAACCATTTCTGTTATCTGCGACTTGTATTCATTTTCCTTTATCTCGAAATTCAGCTTGTCGATCTCATAGGAATTGCTGTAGGATTTGTATATATCGCTGTCCTTGCCGTAAATGCTTTTGATTTCTTCAAGATAATCCTTATCGTACTCAATGCTCCTGCGCTGTTTTTCAAGCTCAAAGCTGTTTTCGGAGAATTTCTTGTAAAGCTTTTCTGGGTCAAATTTTCGATAGGTTAAGCTTTGTGGCAATTCACATTTAACAGAAAAATTTTCGGTATCCTTATACTGATTGAGGAAATCCGATATTTCTCTTGTTTTGCTCTGGACAGATTTTTCTGCTGCCGATAACTCGTTTTCAGCCATTTGCAGATTGAACTGAGCAAGCTTGCAGTCCGTTTCAGTTGACTGTCTGTTTTCAAGCTTGATCGCTTCAACTTCCGCATATTTTTTTAAATAATCAACATTCGCTTGCCGGATACCGACCTGTTTTTCCAAGCTGCAAAGCTCATAATATTTTGATTTCAGTGCAAGATCGGTAAGTTTTCTGTCAAGCTCTTCCTTGTCCTCATCGTAGTATTCAAACTCCATACCCGCAAGCTCGGACTCCTTTTTAAGCTCGGCAATTTTCAGCTTGTACTCATAATATTTGCTGTCGCTCTGAGATGTTTTTTTCAGCATCTGCTCATAATATTTCAATTCATATTCGGTATTATCGGCTTTTATCTTCGCATTTTCCTTTTCGTATTCATAGATTTTATAGGAATAGATATTCTTTTTTGCAAATTTCTGCAGATCAGCAAGGCTCATATCTGAACTCAACATTTTCCCCACAGCAGCCGCAGTAACCGACAGCAACATTACCGCTGAGATTGATAATGCACACGCAAAAATTTTCTTTCTCATATCTAACTCCTCAATCATCAATAAAGTCCAGCTTTTCAAGCAGCCAGTATATTATTTTTCTCTGCTTTGTGACAACCCTCGCTTCGCATTCCATGCCAGAAACAAGCTCAAGTCCCAGCGTATCATCAATACTTACCTCTGCAACATAATATGACATTCCGTTTTCGCTTGATCGTACATCTGTGGAAATGCTTTTTACAGTTCCCAAAAGCTCTCCGTACTCCTGATATGGGTATGCCGCAAAACGCAAACGAACGCTCTGACCGATTTCGGTTTCGCTTATATCGGCAGAAGAAAGATACATCGTAAGCTTATATGCACCGTCAGTGTCGGGAACTACGGTTGCAACGGTCTGACCGCTCTGAACAAGGTCGGCTGTGCTTAAATCGGCGTACATATTCACCGTTCCGTCAATTGGCGCAATTACCTCAGCATTTCTGATATTAAGCTCTATATCGGCAATCTGCTTTTCGATAGAAATAATATTGGCTTCATTAGATTTTATGCCTTCCGCAATTCCTGACAACATTTCAAGTTTCAAATTCTCCAACGCAAGCTGTTCATCGTGGCTGATTTCCGAATATGCGGAAAAGTTCTTATTCTGACTTTTTAAGCTGTATTCCAGATCGGAAATATTCTTTTCCGCTGCTGTGATTTTCTGCTCGATATTCAGCTTGAATTCGCTTATGTACTTGTCCTTTTCAAGCTTTGCATTTTCAAAACTGCGGCATATGCTGTCATACTCTGACTGTGAAATTCCGCCTGCATTGAAAAGAGGTTCTGCGTTTTCTTTGTCGGATTTTTTCTGCGTTATATTGTTGTCATATGAGCTTATTGCGGAGTTATAATCGGAATACTGCAAAGCATATACGCTTGATTTATCTTCAAACATATCCGAATTTGCTTCAACAGAACTTCTCAGTGTTTCAAGTCCCGACAGCTCTTCGCGATATTTTGCAAGCTGACTTTTTATGCTTTCAGCAGAGATGGCAGCACTGTCGGCTGCATTGTCGGTATCAGCGGAGGTGTTTTTGTATTGCTCGGAAAGGCTCTGCAAATCGGAGATGTATTTCTCATATTTCAGATAATATGCCGATTCATCGGGATTGCTCATATCAAATAGATTTTCTTCGCTCAAAATGCTTTCTTCAAGCTTTTTAAGATTGAAATTTTCCGTTTCAATGCGCTGTTTTTCATTTTCGTAAGCTGAAAGGGACTGCTCAAGATCTGCGGTGTCAATCTTGAAAAGCAAATCGCCCTTTTTAACATAATCCCCCTCGGAAATGTTTAGCGTTTCAACACGTCCCGTCATAAGGCTGCTAATAGTGCTGACACTTTCTCCCGGGCGAACAATTCCGCTTGCCTTGATAAAATAGTCAATCTCACCGATACAGCACCACGTCAGAGCAACCGCAAGCAGCAGAACAAGTATCCAAGTAAATATGGGCATTCCCTTGTTAGGCTTTTCGTGCAGCATTTCAACGCTGTCTGTTATTTCATTCATCGGCAGTATTATTTCCTTTGTCATTTTCATCTTCCTTTATAAGTTCGAGTGTTTCTATGAGAACGTTGTCCCATTTTAGGCGGTTTTCGTAGGTACTATAGTTAATCCCTTGTGAAATAAGTTCATCACGTTTATTCAGTGTTTCTTTGTTCATATTAACATAAACATTTGGTGATGTTCCATAAACCGAATTATCTGTACCGTTATTATTAAGCACTTTATTTGGAGTGTAATAAAAATATATTCCGCTTCTTTCAAGCACCTTTAAATCGGGCGAACCGTAGGCTTCTCCACCCGTATTGAACGCACCAATTACAGTTCCCAAATCATTATCCTTGATTACAGATGCAAATCTGTCTGCCGCTGACAGTGTATAGTGCGAAACCATAACATAAACATTATATGCTCGTTCGCTTTTCCCCTCAAAGCTTTCATTTCGAATATCTGTATAAAGATGTTTGAATTTCGTTTTAAAAGGCAAATTCTCTGCCTTTTGAGCAGTATATCCGCTTCCGTCATAATTTGAATCAGGAGTAATATATACTTCTGCTTTATATTCAATATTTTTATCTGAAAGCCTTTCAATTAATGCGTCACAAACACTTACCATACCGCCCGTATTGTCACGCAAATCAATTATTATGTTATCGGGAATATCAGTTTTATCAAGTTCTTTTAAAGCTTCTGCTCCGCCGTATGTGAAATCGTTGAACTTCATATACATTGCATTGTTTTCATCATCATAATAAGTGTAAATATATGTATCAGCATTTTCCTTGCTTGCTGTGTTTGTTTTTTCAGGATAATCAATATCGTAAAAATAATCAATATAGTTCAGAACAATACTGCCCGATGTACCATAATACATTTTTTCAGAAATCAGATTTCCGTTTTTATCTTCATACTGAACAGTACATTCATTACCGCAAACAGAATTAAACAAAATCGTTTCACGAAAAGCCTTGTTATTCTGATGGTCATAATTGAGTTTGTACTCCAATGGGCACAGCTTTATAAACTCATCTATCGGAACATTATCCACTGAAACAAGCCTTGACCCTGCATAATTGTCATTGCCGTTCAATGAAAAATATTCACTTTGAATATACTCTCCATTAACGTAATAATAAGGCAATATACAATAATCTTCATTATAGTGCTTGCGGCATTCTTCCATAAGCTGATTTTCCCAATAATCACAGACAGAATTGAAATTTGTATAATCATTTGTACGATAAGTGTACAATGAAGAAACATAATCCACATTCGGATATCCAATAGTCATATGTCCGCTGGGAATGTTATTTATAAACCCTTGTACAAGAGCATAATATTCATAGTCATTTTCTGTGTTTTCTACAAGTTTGGAATAAAATTCCTTAACATTTTCAAAGCTGATGCCATAAAGTTCTTCATAATCATAAATAAAGGGTACATTATTTTCAATAATTTTACACAAATCGTTAAAATCAGTTGTTTTGTCCTTTATACTCATTCCTTTTGACGTGTCAAGCTTTATTCTTTCTCGAAAGTTGAATGTCTCATTATCCATATAATTCTTTAAGAAAAAAGCATCTAAAATTATTAGTGCAATTATAATAAGTAGTATTATTTTTAATTTTGATTGTTTTTTTTGCATAAATATTCAACCTCCGTTGTAAAATAACCAACTGCCTTAAATCTACTGTATTTAAAGCAGTTGGTTTAAATTTAATTAATAAACTCCACCTGTAACGCCTTTGCTACCGCCATCAATCCCATGAATATTGAAATACTCAATTGAAGATTTAGGAACCGAGCTGCTTATTGTTGGATTGTCATTTATTTGATTAATTAAATTTTGTCTTTGAGTGTTATAAGCTTGCTCAGCTGCTTTTTTTGCATTATTAGCCTGTACGGTTTCATAAATACATAATCCCAAAAGGTACAGCATCCCGCCCTCTGTCTTCATAACCTCACGTTCGTCAAGCTCCGTAAAAGCTCCCATAGACAATGTTTTTTCCATAGTTTTCAAGTCCTTTCATATAAAATTATATATTCAAACCCGCATAAAATGGGGTAACAATGTGCACCTTGCTCCCAATTGATGCAGGGATTTGACATTAAACAACAGCAGGCAATATTGCAGTATCGCTCACATCACTCTGCGGCAGCTGCTCTTTCCAAAGCTCATAGTAAAATCCACGATTATCCATAAGCTCAAAATGATTTCCGCTTTCGATGATCTGTCCCTTGTCCATAACATAGATCTTGTCGCACTTCATGATCGTGCTTAAACGGTGAGCTATGATGATCGTTGTAATTCCGTCCGTAGTTTCGTTTATCGTATTTTCAATGGCTCTCTCTGTAATGCTGTCGAGGTTGCTTGTTGCTTCGTCCATAATGAGAATATCAGGTTTTTTGAGCAATGCTCTTGCTATGGCAAGTCTTTGCCGCTGACCACCCGAAAGATCGGTGCCGTTCTCGCCAAGCATTGTTTCAAAACGCATCGGAAGCTCGTTGATAAAATCAAAGCACCTTGTCATTTTTGTAACACGGATAACCTCCTCCATATCGGAATCATCCATACCGAGCGTAAGATTTTCAAGAATCGTTCCGGAAAACAGAAATGTTTCCTGCGAAATGTATGCAATCTTATCTCTGAGCGTTTCAAGGTCAATATCCTTGATGTTATAATTATTCAGTAAGATCTCGCCCTTTTCAGCCTGATAGAAATTCATCAGCAGCTTTACAAGGGTAGTTTTGCCCGAACCGCTTTCACCAACAAGTGCAATTTTTTCTCCCTGTTTAATATTAAGATTTATCCCGTTCAGAACAAGCTGCCTTGTACCGTAGCGAAAATCAATATTCTGAAGATGAATTTCTCCCTTGAGTGTTTTGGGAATGATTTTCTGAACCTCTGTACTTTCTATTGGTGCATCAAGTACTTCTCCAAGACGTTCAGCTGCAACAATTGCTGTCTGCATCATAGGCTGGAGATTGATAAGATTTTTTACGGGAGTAAGAAAATATCCGAGCAGTGCGTTGAATGTGATAAGCTCACCAAGTGTTATCTCGCCCTTTATGACCTTGTATGCGCCAAGCCAAAGAATTGCCGCACCGCCCACCATTGAAAGAAATCCGCTTAACGAGCCTGAAAGGTTATTGAGCCAGCCATTTTTGAAGATGCTCCGCATAAACTTCACGAACTTCTTTTCCGTTTCAATTCCTGCACTTCTTTCGGCGTTGTAGGACTTGACGGTTTCGATACCGTTGAGTGATTCCACAAGATATGACGTAAGCTGTGAGTTATCCTCCATAACCTTGCGGTTGATGTTTTTCAGCGGCTTGTTGAATGCAAAGACGATTACTGCGTAAAGTATAACAATGATAAATGCAATGCCGAACATAGACGAATTCTGCATATACAGAATAATACCGCCGATTATCGCCATAAGCGTATCGATCATAATCGTAAGGGTTGCACCTGAAATTGCATCACGAACCTTTGAAGCGTCGGTAAAACGTGATACAATTTCGCCCACCTTTCTGCTGCCGAAAAAGTTCATCGGAAGCTTTAAAACGTGTCGGTAATACCCAAGAATGAGAGAAATGTCAAGCCTCTGACTGAGGTAAAGCATCATGTGAGAGCGAAAAGCACCCAAAAGCGTTTGGAAAAGGTAAAGCAGTATCACGCCAACCGAAACAACGTGCAAAGTTTTTTCAAGTCCGTTGGGAACAATATCGTCCATCATAACCTTGAAATAAAAAGAAGCCCCCACACCGAGAATTGTGTACACAAGAGAAGCAAGGAAGATATCGAACAGCAGCTTTTTCTGCGGCAGAAGCATTTTGAAAAAGCGTGAAAGTGTACTTTCTGTTTCATCTCCCTTTTCAAACCGCTCCGAAGGGACGAGAAGAATGAGAATTCCTGTCCACTGCTTGAAAAATTCCTCGGGAGTGTACTTGACAATTCCCTTTGCCGGGTCGGCAACAACAACCTGCTTTTTAGAGATCTTATGAATTACTACATAATGCAAAAGTGCCCCGTCCACGATCACATGAGCGATCGCAGGCAGGGTAAACTCGCTGAAAAAAGCGTTCTGGTCGCCCTTTACGGCTTTGGCAGTAAAGCCGAGCTTTTCGGCAGCTTTTATCATTCCTGCGGCATTTGTGCCCTGCTTATCGGTACCTGCAACCTCACGAATTTTTGAGATAGGCATTTTCAAACCATACTGCTTGCTTACAGTTGCAAGGCAGGCTGCTCCGCAGTCGGTTATATCGTGTTGTTTTATGCAGTAGAATTTCATTATTATCCTCCCATGCATTATTTGCGTTTTTTAATATAATTAATGATAAAACATGCTGAAGCAATAAAAAAACAAACGATTGCTGCAATGCTTATATTTTGACTTAATATTCCTACAAAATACAATTCAAATGCACCTGACATTATCATAAATATTGCTCCTGTTAATGCTATTTTGTTTTGTTTCATTTATATTGATTCCTTTCAACAACGCTCATGCTATAGTTATATTTGAGTGATACAATTGATGCGATGTATTGAATGGTAGATACCAGTTTTTTCAGGGTGTGTACCATTCAATAATCTGCAATTTATACATACTTTTATTTTTTAAAAATTATATATATTGTCTATGCAAATCATTTGGAATTGCACTACTTTTAATTCTATCAATTAGATTATTGACAAGCAGATATAATACCCGTAACGCCACCTGCAATCCAACAAACCGCTGATGCTTTAGCTACAGTTGAGGCCGGAATTGTTACACCACAAGTTACTATATCAGCTCCTGTGCTAGCAGCCAAAGCACAAACTCCGCCTAAAATATTAAGTATTCCTGATGCAATGCCCCAACCGTCTACTCCACCATCAACCATCATCATTTCCTGCTCATTCAGCTCGCAAAAGCCAAAATTGTTTGTCATAGTAAGATCCATAACTATGTACCTCCTAAGTTTTAAAAATTCTTTTAGTTTATATCATCAACATCTGTAAAAAATTCAGCCGGTCGCTCTGAATAATTACTTATGTGATAATCAAGATGATTTATAATTACCATTCATTTCCCTAACGTTTTCCTTTGATATCATTATATCACTGATTATATATTTTGTATCAAATTTATGCTGAATGGTCGTTTTAGAGCGGTGAACGGTAGTTCATTCATTCCGTTTATAAAATTACACATAATATTCATCTCATTTTTTTATAAGTTCAATTGCTTTTATAAGAACATTATCCCACTTTAGTCGATTTTCATAAACATATGGATCTTCCCCTGTAAAATCATCCTCATCAAACGAGGATTCCTGTACATAAATATCAGGAGCTGTTCCATATACCGCATTATTGCTGCCATCGCTGTTATATGCTAATTCCGGCATATAAATAAAAACTAACCCACTTGCTGAAAAACTGTCCGCTAAAAAAGAAGTCATTCTGCCTTCTCCTGCTGTATTTGTACCTATAATAACAGCGGCATTATTATCTTTAAGAGCAGCAACAAATCCGTCGGCAGCAGATGCTGTTTTTCCGGAAATAAGAACATATACATTTCTGTTTATTATTTCCGCATTGCCCTTTAATGTAATTATATCTTCGGACATTAGATATTCTTGAGTTTCGCTGCTATTTTCAGGCAAATAACTGCTTTTTTTGAATGACAATTCTTTTTTTGAATCTCTGACTAATTTTTCTGTATATTTTGTATCGGACATATACCATGTATTATTTACTGATATATCGTAATTGTAAAGGTATGGGTACAATAATTTCTGTACATTTGTAAAATACCCACCAATATTATTGCGTAAATCTATGATGACATTTTCATTATCTGATACTTTCAGTACATCAGGAATATCACTCATTGATAAATAAGTCATCTGAGCAATGTTCATATATAACACGTCATTTTCCGTATCGCAAAAGCTGTAAAAAGGCTGATTATTTACAGTTTTGTCCGTATTTTCGGACTTACGGACTCCAAGTGCTTTAGCGTAATGATTTAAAACATCCGCAGTAATATCTCTATAAACTGTTCTTTCATATACTCTGCCGCTGTCATTCTGAATTTTAATTGTACATTTTTGAGACAAAGTATCGGAATAAGGTTCCGCATAAAAATCAAACCATTTTCGGTATGCTTTTTTATTTATAAAATCAAAAGCTATCGGATTAGGTGATGTTTCTTCAACGCAGGAATCTATGCTGTTACCATTGATTTCAAGCAATATTTCTTCCGAATCTGAAATGTAATTGCCATTTGATGCATCATACGAATAAGTGTAATATTCGAGAGAGCTATTAAAATACTCCGAACACTCTTCTTTTAAAAGTGTATTCCAATACACCGCCTTGCTGTTTACATATCTGGTGTCAAGCACATTATCTATATTCCAGCAGTCAATGGTTTGGTAGTAATCATAATCGGGATACAGCAGATCGGTATGAAAAGTAGGAACATCTTCAATAATTGCACGCATTACAGCAAAAAACTCCAAATCATTTTCTGTTGCTTTTATCATATCAATATACGTGTCATGCCTTCCAACAAAATCAATATTGTATAAATTATTCAATTCATCAAGAGTATCAACAGGAACTGAACTTGAAATGCAATCAAACAAATAATTGAAGTCGTTCAGCTTATCTTCCTCAGACATATTGAGTTCTGCAATCGTTTTTTCGGTTACAACATTGAACTTTCTTATAATCTTGTGACGGTATAAACACACGCACATAAATATACATATCAATGATATAGTATTAAGTATAATACAGGCTGTTTTATACTTGCTTTTTTTCATCTTTGTTCTCCTCTGTTTATAATGCAGCACTACCAATATAGCTCATTTTATAATACACACGCAAAAAGTAGAATTTTGCGTGTGTATTCAAAATAAAATTAATATAAATTATTTTCCGTACATATCCTGATATGCCTGCTGTACGCCTGCATTATATGCATCATCTTTTGCTTCACCATATGCCGCTATACCAATTCCAATAACTGCAGCAACA
The DNA here is from genome assembly GCA_051881875.1 of Oscillospiraceae bacterium. Taxonomy (GTDB): domain Bacteria; phylum Bacillota; class Clostridia; order Oscillospirales; family Ruminococcaceae; genus UBA5884. Next base: position 4,653 of record JBJEQS010000310.1, on the reverse strand, counting down.
GCAGCGACTACTTCCCAAACTAAACCACCCTGGGTATCATAGAGTTCGCTTTCATTAAGAACTGTAAAATTGTTATTATTCATTATAATTCCCCTTTCTTAAAATGTTGGCTTTGGTGGATAAGGCTTTACAAGATCAGGTCTGTTATTGCTTGTTACAGTCTCATTATAGCCATTAATTTCTGATACTGTTATATTATAAGCAATCATCTGACCCACATACCTTCCAAGACGAACAGCCGTATAGTTAATTGGAAAAATTACAACACTACCGCCATCAATTTCCATTATTTCGTTTTCGTTTAACTCGCGAAAGCTAAAAGTGTTTGTCATAGTAAGTTCCATAACTATTTACCTCCTAAATTTTAAAATTCTTTTAGTTTATATCATCAACATCTGTAAAAAATTCAGCCGGTCGCTCTGAATAATTACTTATGTGATAATCAAAGAGTGATAATTCCCAAATTGAGCATAACACCCAATGCCGAATTAACAAATGCCAAAACCAACGCAATAATATTTATTACAATTGCATACGTTGTTTTATGAGTATGCCTTTTGGTTATACTCATCACAAGGCTTATGATACTGCACGGATATGTAATGATTGGCAATAACAGCGCAAACAATGCACCTATTATCATAAGCACAAGGCTTGGTACATGGATCTTATTTTCTGTTTTGACAGGGTTTCCTGTCGAATTTTCTGCTGTTAAATCATATTCAGTCATAATAAAACCTCTTTCTTATAAAATGTTATCAGTAACACCGATGTACATATCAACAACCATATTTTCAATATCCATTGGCGTTTTTGGCTCGTTAACTGTAACATTATAAAGTGATGTTACAGGTGTAAGCTTATTTTGATTGAGATAGCTGATCAGCTTATTTACGCTCTCCTGCATATTGGCAGGATTGCCCTTATGTGTAATTTTAGCCGCATTTGAAAGTCTGAATTCGGGTTTGAATTTAAAACCCTGCGGCACTTCGCATACCTTGTCAACAGGACAAAGTATTTCAATATCCATAAGCTGTGAAACATCTGCATTTTCGACCGAAAAGGTTGTTGTTGTTACACAGCCGCTTTGGATAAGTCCGTTGTTTTGAATAAATGTTCCCAGATTATTCATCACATCATTTACTTCTTGTTGTGTCATTTTTGCTCTGTACGAAATTACGTTTTTCATTTCGTAAGTTTGATTGGTTTGTATTTCCATTAGCGTTTGCTCCTTTGATTCCATTGTGATAACATCATATCAAAATCTTTAAAGTTTGTACCAAAACTTTGGTAAATGGGTGTTATTGATGTATTAATGGTAATTTACTTATCATTCTTACATTCCATAAGCTCCTTGGGAACCTCAGGTTGACAGAAGAAAAATCTGCAATTTTTTCCAATTGCCAATACATTGACAACAAATGCGAAGGCTGCAAGAGAACTGCCATACTTAATTATAAATTCTTTAATTTTTTTCATGGTATTTACCACCTTTCTTTTACTTTATTTATATATTAACAAACTATAATCGTTTTGCGTCAAGATTTCTGTGAATGGTCGTTTTAGAGGGCTGAACGGTAGGTTTTGTCGATTTCCGGTACTTAAAAAAGCCTGCTGCCAGTGAAATAACCGCTGCTGTAATGCTCTCAATAACAACAAAAGCATATATTATTTTATAATTCATCATAATAAATGTTGCTACAACACAAAATAAACTAAAAACAATTGAAATACAGCGGTTCTTTTTTCTTTCCATTAAGCTTAACGGTTTATTTGGACTTGCAACAGGCGATAAAATCAGGATCAATGCAAAATCAATTATACAAAATAAAATGCACACGCGTGTAGGAATATTTGAAGAAAGCTTGTAGGTTAAAATGATTGATAAGTAAACCGACATTGAAAGAATAAAGCATTTTCCCGAAGTTTCACAGTGGTAACCTCCTGCTGTGCTTCGCAAAGGAATAAATACAAGCAGGAAAATCAAAGTTGCCGGCAATTTGCCCAGCAATATGCCGATAAGTATGGTGGTTATTATATTAGCCGACATTTCAACAATCGTACCAAAACAATAAACATACAAATTACGTTCTTCGCTTTTTATAACACCTCCCTCTATTAAAGTATCTGTTATAAATGCACTTATTCTATCAAACAAAAATGCCACCCCCGATAATTAGTTATTATCAAGGATAGCATATTTTTTTGACTGTATTTTATTTTTTAATGTGAATGGTCGCTTTAGAGCGATGAATGGTACTAAATCGGTAAAATAAGCGTTGCTTCGCAGGAGGATTCATGTCTTTCAATCGTAAATACCCCTCCGTATTTTTCCGAAATTGCTTTTACATTGCTTATTCCGTAGCCGTGAAGCAGCTTATCTTTCTTATCTGTCTTGAAGTCAGCTCCTATCATTCTTTCTGCCGAATTTTCCATATGAATTACCATAGAATTGTCCCCCGTAACAATAGACACGGAAATTATTCTATCATCAGGATTTGATACCTTCTTGCAGGCTTCAACTGCGTTATCAAGCAGATTTCCCAACGCAACACACAAGTCATACCGTTCTATGCAGATGCGTTCTTTTTCAATTTTTATATCGCTTTTAAAGGTGATGCTATTCGCTTCTGCAATATTAAGAGAATTGCTGACAAGTGCGTCTATCGGCAGAAAGCCTGTATTTATTCGCTTATATGATTTATCAATATGTTCTATCGCTGTTCTGATATAACGTTTGGCTTCGTCAAGATCCTGCCGCTCAATACATTCATTAAGGTAAACAAGATGTTTATTGGTATCATGGATAACGCTGCTTATGCTTCTGAACGATTGAGACACCTGCTCATATTTTTGTTCCTGAAAAGAAAATTGCTGCTCCATACGGCTTTGTTTTTCACGAATTTCTGTGGCTGCTACTATATTTTCAAGCAGATAATATACAATAAGATTTATTATCATTAACCCTGTCGCTGCAAAACATACTCCAATTTCCGCATCAGGTTCACTTGCATCTGTTTCGATAGATATACTAATTAATGTAGCTATGCTTATCAAAGGCGTTATTATAAAGCCAATATAATCCTTGGATTTTATAATCTGAGTGTTTTTCTTTAAAATAAGCGTTACAGTTAATGTTATAATAAAGTTAAATATGACAGACAGCATCAGACTGTAATTCCGCATTGACTGTATATCGGAATTTTTTACAGCTGCAATAATTATGCCATAGCTAATTAGTTCAGAAATCATACCGAATGCTAAATATGATAATGCCGTAAAAAATCTTGTTGTCCATTTTGAATTGTACAATAATGTTAGTCCAAACATAATAATAAATGACTTAAAAACATAAAATGCTGGTGCATAGCCAAATTGACTCAAAGCAAGCCCTAATATGTATGAAAAAATAAAAATAGAAAAAAATACAATTTTGTTTACTCTGATATTTTTACTGCCTAAGCACGTTTTGTAAAACAGTATTGTCGTAAACATATCAAAAACAGTTCCAAGAACTGCAAATATTGTCTGAACCGTTTCGTTCATTATCGTTTATACCTCATTACCATATATTTTGAAAATGATTCTTTTATTTCTGAAAGCTTACGTCTGCTTACAGGTACGGTTTTCCCTGTTGAAAATTCAAGCGAATCAGCATTGAATTTTCTGATGTACTTCATATTTGCAATACATGAACGATGAATACTAATAAAAAATTTGTCTGCAAGCTCATCTTCAAAATCCGTAAGCTTGCCTTTGATTATCATTTCATCTTTATTGGTTGTAATAACAACTCCTGTTTTTTTAACGGCTTCAAAACACACGATGTCGTCAAGGTGAAGTATAATTTCTCCGCTTTTCTGTGAAATTACTGTAATGTTTGTTTCCAGTTCTCCAATATAGGAAAGCATTTTTTCAAGCTTCTGTTCAAAAAGCTCGTAAGAAATCGGCTTAGTAAAATATTGAGATGCCTGAACATCAAAGCTGTCATGCATATATTCGGGATAGCTTGTAATAAAAGCAATAAGTACATTTCTGTCGGGAATTCGGCGTATTTCTTCGGCAGTTTCTATGCCATTCCGCCCCGGCATTTCCATATCAAGAAACAGTATATCAAATGGAGATTTTTCATTATAATACTTTTTTAAAAGCTCGTTACCGCTTGTAAAACGTTCTACCTGAAATTCTGTATCGGTTGTTATTGAAAATCTGGTGAGATAATCTGATACTATTTTAATTTGATTCAGCTCATCGTCGCAAATTGCTATTTTGTATAACATAGGTTATTCATTTTCCCGATAGGGAAAATGCACTCCTTTCGATGTTTTGTGGTTTTCTGTACGACAAGGTCGGACAGAAAATTCCGAATGAAAGCGAGGAAAACAAAACTCTAATTTTTGCAAAGCAAAAATTTCACCTCATTAATTGATACATTTAGTTTATCATATTTCTTTTGTTATTACAATACCATTCACCGCTTTTAATCGACCGTTCGCTTTGAAATTTTGATTTTGTCCCCACAAAATCAATGCTTGCTAAAATCAACCCCACTTCTCCCAAGCCCCATACCCTTGCAATTCTCTTCGGTTTAAAAAATATTCTCACAAGTTGAAACCCACGCAAATACGTCATTACAACCGAATATCCGCAAAA
>JBJEQS010000309.1:0-7436 GCA_051881875.1 Oscillospiraceae bacterium | reverse complement strand
AAAAGTTTTTTGTCAAACTTTTTCCAAAAAAAGTTTGGGCGGCTGAAAGCCGCCTTATGAAATTATCAGTAAACCACAGCGGGCGAACACAGTTCGCTCTTACAAAAGTAACCATCAAACTCACATTAAAATATAATATTTTAAAAATTATGTATAAAACTATTGCAAAATTACTCAAAATAGTTTAAAATAGTATTGATAGGTTGTTAATAAAATAACAGCCGCAAAAATTCTTTTATGAAAGGATGTCATACCAATGGCAGGTTTAAACAAAGTTACTGTAGAAGATATTAATGTAAAGGGCAAAAAAGTCCTCGTAAGATGCGATTTTAACGTACCGCTTAAAGACGGCGTTATTACTAACGACAACAGAATTCAGGCTGCTCTCCCGACTATCAAGAAGCTTATCGCTGACGGCGGCAAGGTTGTTCTCTGCTCACATCTCGGCAAGCCTAAGAATGGTCCGGAAGATAAATTCTCACTCGCTCCTGTAGCTGCAAGACTTGCAGAAGTTCTCCCTGATACAAAGGTTACATTTGCTAAGGACGATACAGTTGTAGGCGACAATGCCAAGAAGGCTGTTGCTGAAATGAATGACGGTGATGTTGTTCTCCTCGAAAATACTCGTTTCAGAGGTGCTGAAGAAACTAAGAACGGTGAAGATTTCTCAAAGGAACTCGCTGACCTCGTAGACGGTGAAGTATTCGTTATGGACGCTTTCGGTTCAGCTCACAGAGCTCATGCTTCAACAGCAGGCGTTACTAAGTTCGTTAAGGAAACTGCTGTTGGCTACCTCATGCAGAAGGAAATCCAGTATCTCGGAAATGCTGTTGAAGTTCCTGAAAGACCTTTCGTTGCAATTCTCGGCGGTGCTAAGGTTGCTGATAAACTCAATGTTATCTCAAACCTCATCGAAAAGTGCGATACACTTATCATAGGCGGCGGTATGGCTTATACATTCCTCAAGGCTAAGGGCTATGAAATCGGTACATCTCTCGTTGATGATGAAAAGATTGATTACTGCAAGGATATGATTGAAAAGGCTGAAAAAGCTGGCAAGAAGCTTCTTCTCCCGATTGATACAACAATCGCTGCTGAATTCCCAACACCTATTGATGCTGAAATAGCTGTTGAAGTTGTTGACGCTGACAAGATTCCTGCTGACAAGATGGGGCTTGACATCGGTACAAAGACTATGGAACTCTTTGCCGCAGAAGTTAAGAATGCAAAGACTGTTGTATGGAATGGCCCTATGGGCGTATTTGAAAACCCTGTACTTGCTAAGGGTACAATCGCTGTTGCAAAGGCTCTCTCTGAAACAGACGCTACAACAATCATCGGCGGCGGCGACTCAGCAGCAGCTGTTATGCAGCTCGGCTTTGCTGACAAGATGAGCCACATCTCAACAGGCGGCGGTGCATCTCTTGAATACCTCGAAGGCAAGGTTCTTCCTGGTGTTGCTGTTATCGCTGAAAAGTAATTGCAGATTTATCTAATCTATAAGCAAATTATATGGGGCGGACTATGTTCGCCCTTTTGAATGAAAATTTTAAAGGAGTAATTTACAATGAATAAATCAGTAAGAAAGGCAATTATTGCCGGTAACTGGAAAATGAACAAGACAAGACCTGAAGCTAAGGAACTTCTTGAAGCTATCAAGCCTCTCGTTGCTAATGCTGAAAACAATGTTGAAGTTATCGCTTGTGTACCATTCACAAACCTTGAAACTGCTATCAATACAACAGCAGGTTCAAATGTTAAAATCGGTGCTGAAAATGTTCACTTTGAAAAGAGCGGTGCATTCACAGGTGAAATTTCAGCTGATATGCTCGTTGAACTCGGTGTTGAATACGTTGTAATCGGTCACTCAGAAAGAAGACAGTATTTCGGTGAAACTGATGAAACTGTAAACAAGAGAACTATTGCCGCTCTCAATGCAGGTCTTAAACCAATCGTATGCGTTGGAGAACTCAAGTGGGAACGTCAGTGCAACATCACAGAAGAAGTTATTGCACGTCAGATTAAGCTTGACCTCTGGTCACTTACTGCTGAACAGGTTAAGAATACTGTTATTGCTTATGAACCAGTATGGGCAATCGGTACAGGTCTTACAGCTACTCCTGAACAGGCTGAAGAAGTATGCGGATTTATCCGTGAAACTCTTGCAAAGCTTTATGACAAGGAAACTGCTGAAGCTGTAACAATCCAGTACGGCGGTTCTATGAATGCAGGAAATGCTGCTGAACTCCTTGCAAAGCCAAACATTGACGGCGGTCTTATCGGCGGTGCATCACTCAAGGCTGCTGATTTCAATACAATCGTACAGGCAGCTGTTCAGGGCTAATCATCAATGCCTTGCGTACATGAATTTGGTATAATCAGAAATTTTTCTGAAAAAAATATCAAATCATATGCAGAATATGAACCCGAAAAGTATAACTGCATTTCGGTTCATGATGATGATATTGCCCCTGTTATGCGGAAATTAACGGATATTGACACGATAAATCCATGCATACCCGAAAATTACAAGGGATTATGTCACTATGGAATTACAGTCATTCCCGATATTTCATGCGGAAAATTTGCGGATATACTTGAAGCTGAAAAGAACTCTGCTTTTTATGAGCTGACAAGGCTTTTAAGGTCTGCCGCAGATTCACATAATTATGTTATACATTACGGCATATAGTCACAGCAAGGGCGGATTTACATAAAGTTCGCCCGTTGCTTGTATTATGACAGTATTTTCATATGAGGTGCTATATGAATTCAGATGATAAAAAATCTCTATTTCTTTTGCTGAATATATTTGTTGCATTGATTATGTTTTTGTATACACTCTTTTTTATTACAATTTCACGTATTGAAGGAAAACTGTTTTTAATGCTTTTTATTTCAAATACCTTATTGCTTAGACTTTATGAAACATTTGGAAAAAGGGGAAAATTAAGAAAAACAATAAATTTTTTGCGAGTTATTGCTGTATGTATCTTATCTGTTATGATTATACTGCCCTATATATTGCTTGGTTTTGAAAAAAACAAAATGCTTTATCCTGTGAAAAAATGGCTTTTTGATTATGGCGTTTTTAAAGTTGAATTTATGCCCGATAAATTGCCTGAAATATGTGATGATTATTATTTCAGACAAAAGGGGAGTTCTATTGCACAAGATTATCACGCAGGTGAATATCTTGTATTCCGTACAGATTATAATACTCTTAGTGAATATGAAAAATATTTTCAGTCAATTGATGATTTTGAAATCATAGACAAAAATGATAAAAGATATGTTTGTGATGTTTATGAAGATGACAATTATGGAAATCCGATTGATATGCATAATCCAATAATATATACTGATGGTTGGAAATACTGTTTTATTGATTATAAATCAGGTTTTGTTATATTTAAAATATGATATTGATGTTATCAATACTGAAATAACTTATTAAAAATGAAAGGAAAATGTTAAAATGTCAAAGAAACCAGTTGCGTTAATTATTATGGACGGTTATGGTTACAATCCGAGCGACTATGGCAATGCCATTACAGCCGCTGAAAAACCATATCTTGACAAGTATCTTAAAGAATGTCCGAATACTAAAATCGGTGCAAGCGGTATGGACGTTGGACTTCCTGACGGTCAGATGGGCAACTCTGAGGTTGGTCATACAAATATCGGTGCAGGAAGAATTGTTTATCAGGAACTTACAAGAATTACTAAGTCTATTCAGGACGGCGATTTCTTCAGCAATGAGGCTCTTGTAAAGGCTGTTGAAAACTGCAAGAAAAATAATTCTGCACTTCATCTTATGGGACTTCTTTCAAGCGGCGGCGTTCACAGCCATAATACTCATCTTTACGGACTTCTTGAACTCGCTAAGAAATCAGGTCTTGAAAAGGTTTATGTTCACTGCTTTATGGACGGTCGTGACGTTCCTCCGTCAAGCGGAAAGGATTTTGTTGCTGAACTCTGCGATAAAATGAAAGAAATCGGTGTCGGCGAAATAGCTACTATTAACGGTCGTTATTATGCAATGGACAGAGATAACAACTGGGACAGAGTTAAGAAAGCTTATGATGCCATGGTTAATGGTATCGGTGAATTTTATGAATCTCCTGTTGAAGCTATGCAGAAATCATATGACAGCGATGTAACAGATGAATTTGTTATTCCATGCGTATGCAGCAAGAATGGCAAGGTATCTGCCAATGACAGTATTATCTTCTTCAATTTCCGTCCTGACAGAGCAAGAGAGATTACGAGAACTTTTGTTGATGATAATTTCAGCGGCTTTGAAAGAGAAAAGCTTCCGCTTTATTTTGTATGCTTCACTCAGTATGATGCTACTATGCCTAATGTTGATGTTGCATTCAAGCCGCAGTCACTCAAAAATACATTCGGTGAATATATCGCTGAAAAAGGTCTTACACAGCTCAGAATTGCTGAAACTGAAAAATATGCTCATGTTACATTCTTCTTCAACGGCGGTGTTGAAAAGCAGTATGAAAATGAAGAAAGAGAACTTATCAACTCACCTAAGGAAGTTGCAACATATGACCTCAAGCCGTCAATGTCTGCATATGAAGTTGCAGTAAAGGCTGTAAATGCCATTAATTCAGACAAGTTTGATGTTATGATACTCAACTTTGCAAACTGTGATATGGTAGGACATACAGGCGTATTTGACGCAGCAAAATCAGCTGTTGAAGCTGTTGACAAGTGCGTTGGTGCGGTAGTTGATGCGGTTACAAACAAGGGCGGTGTTGCTCTTATTACTGCTGACCACGGAAATGCTGACCAGATGTATGAACCTGACGGCTCTGCATTTACAGCACATACAACAAATCCTGTTCCGTTTATAGTAGTAGGTAAGGACTGTGAACTCCGTGAGGGCGGTGTTCTGGCTGATATCGCTCCTACAATGCTCAAGATACTTGGTCTTGAACAGCCGGCTGAAATGACAGGAAAGTCAATTATTCTTTAACTAATTTCAGTAAGAATTCCCTCCACTTCTTCAGGTGGTGATGAATTGCGTTCCCACTATTGACAAACTAAAAATTTAAGTATAAGAGCATGAAAATGTCCGGAATGTTGATGTACCATGACAGCGATATAAATGCAGCAATAAATATAAAAAATAAAAGTATGCGATTAGTTTTCGTATAACAGAAAATATAAAGAACCGTAGGACATACGGGGTTAGCTCGCTTATGCTTAGTACATTGGTACTATCGAACGAGAACCGACTGCTCATAATGAGAGGAAGCCCCCGCCTTTTTAGGTGGGGGAGGATGTCACAATTGCTGATGAGATTGTAAGATTATTAGCAAATTTAAAATAAAATAATTGAAAATACGTTAAACAGCAGAATTTATTGAAAAAGATGAATCAGAAATTTATGGCTATAGTCAAAATATATTATTTTTTTAGATAAGGTTGCAATATGTTTTTTGCAATATGAATATATTAATTAAAGAGAAATATTGTAAAATGAAAAATTAAATTATGAAAAGGAGAATTGATAATGTGTGGAATAGTGGGTTTTATCGGAAATAAACAGGCATCTCAGATTCTTATTGACGGACTTTCAAAACTTGAATATCGTGGCTATGATTCAGCAGGTATTGCTGTAAGAAATAATGAAGAGGATATTGCTGTTGTAAAGGCAAAGGGCAGACTTAAAGCTCTTATAGAAAAAACGGATAATGGCAATACACTTAAAGGAAACTGTGGTATAGGTCATACAAGATGGGCTACCCATGGTGAACCTTCTGAAGAAAATGCTCACCCTCATCACAGCAACAGCGGAAGTATCGTTGCCGTTCACAATGGAATAATTGAGAATTATAAGGAAATTAAGGAAAAACTTACAAAGAATGGATATACTTTTTATTCACAGACTGATACTGAAGCGGCAGTTAACCTGATTGAATACTATATGAATAAGTATAATGAAGGTCCTGTTGATGCCCTCGCAAGAACAATGATGAGAATAAGAGGTTCATATGCTCTTGCTGTAATGATTAAGGAATATCCAAATCAGATTTTTGTTGCAAGAAAAGAAAGTCCTATGATTATCGGAGTTTCAGATGGTGATGTATATGTAGCATCTGACGTTCCGGCAATTCTTAAATATACAAGAAATGTTTACTATATCGGAAATATGGAAATAGCATCTCTTGAAAAGGGTGAAGTTCATTTCTATAATATTGACAGAGAAGAAATACAGAAAGAACTTACCGAGATTGAATGGGATTCAGAAGCTGCTGAAAAGGGCGGTTATGAGCATTTCATGATGAAAGAAATCCATGAACAGCCCAGAGTAATCAAGGATACAATTAATTCTGTAATAAAGAATGGCAAAATTGACCTTTCATCAGTCGGACTTTCAGATGAATTCATAAAAGAAATAAGTAATATACATATCGTTGCATGTGGTTCTGCATATCATGCAGGAGTTGTTATGCAGTATGTAATGGAAGACCTTGCAAGAATACCTGTTAAGGTTGATATTGCTTCTGAATTCAGATACAGAAGACCGATTCTTTCCAAAAATTCTCTCGTTATTTTAATAAGTCAGTCAGGTGAAACCGCTGATACTCTTGCAGCACTTAAAGAATCAAAGAAACTGGGTGCAACAACACTTGCAATTGTCAATGTTGTAGGTTCTTCAATCGCTCGTGAAGCTGATAATGTACTTTATACACTTGCCGGTCCTGAAATTGCTGTTGCAACTACAAAGGCATACAGTGCACAGCTTGTTGCAGGATATCTTATGTCAATTCATTTTGCTAAGGTACTTGAAAAAATTGATGATGCAATGTATGCTTCACTTATTGCAGAACTGGAAAAACTTCCGGACAGTATAAGCCGTCTGCTTGATGATAAGGAAAGAATACAGTGGTTTGCAGCTAAATTTGCTAATTGCAAGGACGCTTTCTTTGTAGGCAGAGGCATAGATTATGCAGCCGGTCTGGAAGGAAGCCTTAAAATGAAGGAAATCAGCTATGTTCATTCTGAAGCGTATGCTGCCGGTGAGCTTAAACATGGAACAATAAGTCTTATTGAGGATAAAACTCTGTGCATAGGCATAATCACACAGAGCAAGCTTTATGAAAAAACAGTAAGCAATCTTGTTGAAATAAAAAGTCGTGGCGGATATCTCATGGGACTTACCACTTATGGAAATTACAATATCGAAGATACTGTTGATTTTACAGTGTATATTCCAAAAACAGATGACCACTTTGCAGCAAGCCTTGCTGTAATTCCGCTTCAGCTTTTTGCTTATTATCTCAGTGTTTCAAGAGGCCTTGATGTCGATAAGCCGAGAAATCTTGCTAAGAGCGTTACAGTTGAATAATCTTGTTTGTTTAACGTGAGTTCGATAACCAAAAATAAAAGTTTTGGTCAAGCTTTTTCAAAAG
>JBJEQS010000308.1:0-7455 GCA_051881875.1 Oscillospiraceae bacterium | reverse complement strand
GAGTGTGTTCCAGAGCGTTTCTATATTCGATATGCTCTGTGTCGATATGAATAACAAAGGGAAAATATCAGTAAGCGTTGATATATCAGAAATACCATCAGGGGAAAAAAATATCGCATATATATCAGCTGAGAAATTTTTTAAATATTGCAAATGCAGAGAGCTTGGTGCAGATATACGGATATGGAAGGGAATTCCATCACAGGCAGGACTTGGAGGAGGCAGTGCAGATGCGGCGGCAGTGTTAAAAGCGTTGAATTTTCTTACAGGGTCAAACCTTACAACAGAGCAGCTATGTGAAATAGGTGGTGAAATCGGAGCTGATGTACCATTCTGTATAAAAGGAGGAACCGTTCTTGTAGAAGGAATCGGAGATATTATGACCCCGCTGCCGTCAATAGCGGACATGGAAAGTGAAATGTATCTATGTATAGCGAAAGGAACAGACGGAATTTCTACAGCGGAAGCATATATGAGGTATGACAGATGTGAAGAAGTGAAACATATTGAAACAGATGAAATAGTAAGGAAAATACAAAACAATGAGTTTAGGGAAGCATATACACTGTTAGGGAATACATTTGAACAGTGTACAGAATTGAAAGATATACAGATAATAAAAAGAAGTATGCTGGAGCATAAGGCAAATGCAGCGGTAATGACAGGAAGCGGTTCAGCAGTATACGGTATTTTTGGCAAAGCAGAAGAAGCGGAAAAATGCTGTAAGTATCTAAAAGAAGAAGGAAATTATGCATGCGTATGCAGCTTTAAAAACTGCGGCTCCGAATTGCTTTGAATCCCTATTTTCATCTGCTGTGAGTATTGCTTTAAAATAACAAAGACAGTTCATTAGTGCCATCCTGTCTTAAATAAAAACCCGGACTACTTATATTTATATAAAATAAGTACGGGTATACTGTAAATATCCGTACTTTTGTATTTTAATGGAGGTATGAAATTTGTATTTTTTAAAATCCGAAGCTCATTTTGATTCAGCTCATTTTCTCTCGGGGTATAAGGGGAAATGCTCAAATATTCATGGTCATAGGTGGATTATTAAAGCATCAATATATTCAGAAAAACTTATTACTGATGGTCAAATGAGAAATATGATAGTTGATTTTGGAGTATTCAAGAAAGATTTGAATAATATTGCCGATAATTTTGACCATTCGCTTATTATAGAAAAAAATACACTGAAACCCAGAACACTTGAATGTCTGAAAGAAGAAAATTTCCGCATAATTGAGATTGACGCACGTCCGACAGCTGAAACATTTTCAAAAATGTTTTATGATATGCTTGTTGAAAAAGGATATGCAGTTAAATCAGTTTCAGTATATGAAACTCCACAGAATTGTGCGGTATATGAAAGCGAGTTGATGTAAATGGCTGATTTTAATGTTGCAGAAAAATTCATAAGCATTAACGGCGAAGGCACTCACGCAGGTCAGCTTGCGGTATTTGTAAGATTTACAGGCTGTAATCTGAACTGTTCATACTGCGATACAAAATGGGCTAATCAGAATAATACTCCCTATGAAACAATGACAGCAAATCAGATTTATGATTATATAAAGCAATCTGGCATTACAAATGTAACAATTACCGGCGGTGAGCCTCTTATGCAGAAAAATATATATTCCCTGCTTGAAACTCTTTCTGCTGATAAAAGCTTATATGTTGAAATAGAAACAAATGGCAGTATTCCGATTGAAACATTTGCAAGGCTTAAAAATCCTCCTGTATTTACTATGGATTATAAATTGCCTTTCAGTCAGATGGAAAACTTCATGAATAAGGATAATTTCAATTATCTGACAAAAAATGATACCATAAAGTTTGTAATTGCAGATGAAAATGATATGAATACAGCTTTGAAAATAATAAATCAATATAGTCTTACAGAAATATGCAATGTCTATTTCAGCCCTGTATTCAGCTGTATTAACCCTGCTGATATTGTTGAATTTATGAAAGAACATAAACTTAATAATGTTAATTTTCAGTTGCAGATGCATAAGTATATATGGTCGCCAGATGCTAAAGGTGTATGATTATAAGGAGATGTGTAAATGATAGATAAAGAAAAAATAAAATTTCATATCCGAGGACTTATCGAGGCATTAGGTGATAATCCTGAGCGTGAAGGTCTGAAAGATACTCCGGACAGAGTTGCAAGAATGTATGAGGAAGTATTTGAAGGTATGAACTATACTAATCATGAAATTGCTGTGATGTTTAATAAAACATTTGAAGAAAATTTTGAATGTTCCGATGAAATCAGTAATGATGTAGTTGTTGTAAAGGATATTGAGGTATTCAGCTATTGTGAGCATCACCTTGCATTAATGTACAATATGAAAGTCAATGTCGCTTATATTCCAAAAGGAAAAGTAATCGGATTAAGCAAAATTGCCCGTATTGCAGATATGGTTGCAAAAAGGCTTCAGCTTCAGGAACGCATAGGGAGCGATATTGCTGAGATAATACAGGAAATAACGGATTCAGAAGATGTGGCAGTTACTATCGAAGCCTGTCACAGCTGTATGACTGCAAGAGGAATAAAAAATGCATCAGCAAAAACATATACAACAACACTAAGAGGACGTTTCAAAGATGATATGTTTCTGCGTTCTTATCTTTAATCAGGAGGTATATATATCATGAAAGCAATGGTACTTTTCAGCGGCGGAATAGACAGCACAACCTGTCTTGCAGCTGCTGTAAAAAAATATGGTTCTGAAAATGTAATCGCTCTGTCCATATCATATGGTCAGAAACATTCAAAGGAAATACAGGCGGCTGAACATATTGCCGCAGTATACAAAGTAGAACTGATGAAGCTTGATTTATCCACAATGTTCCAGTTTTCTGACTGCTCGCTATTATCACATTCAGATAAATCTATTCCTAATGAGAGCTATGATAAACAGCTTCAATCAACAAATGGAAAACCTGTTTCAACATATGTTCCGTTCAGAAATGGTCTTTTTCTTGCGGCAGCGGCAAGTATAGCATTATCAAGGGATTGCTCCTGCATATATTACGGAGCACACAGCGATGATTCAGCCGGTTCAGCATATCCGGATTGCAGTCCTGAATTCAACAATGCAATGAATACAGCTATATTTGAAGGGAGCGGAAAACAGCTCCATATAGAAGCACCATTTGTTGATAAAACAAAGGCAGATGTTGTTAAATTAGGGCTGGAATTAAATGTACCATATGAACTGACATGGAGCTGTTATGCAGGAAATGAGAAGCCTTGCGGAGTATGCGGAACCTGTATTGACAGAAAAAAAGCATTTGAACTGAACGGCGTTTCCGACCCTCTTGAATATGAATAATAAGGAGAATAGCATTATGAGAGATGCAGAAAACACAAAAAATATTTCACTGCTTGGGAATCAGCATACAGAATATCCTGACAAATATTCACCTGAGGTTTTACAGACATTTACAAATATGCATCAGGATAATGATTATTTTGTCAAATTCAACTGTCCTGAGTTTACAAGTTTATGTCCTATAACAGGACAGCCGGACTTTGCAACTATATATATATCATATATACCGGATATTGAAATGGTTGAAAGCAAGTCGCTTAAATTATATCTGTTCAGCTTCAGAAATCATGGAGATTTTCATGAAGACTGTGTAAATACAATAATGAAAGACCTTATAAAGCTGATGAATCCAAAATATATTGAAGTATGGGGAAAATTTACGCCACGAGGAGGCATATCAATAGACCCATACTGCAATTATGGAAGAAAAGGAACAAAGTGGGAAAAGATGGCTGAACATCGTCTTTTAAATCATGATATGTATCCTGAAAAAATAGATAACAGATAAAACATAACTTGTTATGAGTTCCTGACGGACAATATAATCAATTGTCTGTCAGGACTATTTTTTACCAAATATGCAGAAAAAATAACCATTCATGCAGAACCTATTGATTTTATATATAACTGTGTATATAATATATATATAATATATAAAATACATAGTTTTTATAATGTATTTTGTATGATTAAAAATAAAAGGAGATTTTATATGAATGAGGTTTATTTTGATGTTGTGGGGAACAAACGTTACAGCGTATTTGAAAACAAATCAGATGATACTACAATGTATAATGTAGCTATTTCAGAAGATGACGTTCGGTATATGGTAAATGATTTTTCCTCAAATAAGAAAAAGGCTGTGGAATTTGCTGAGTTGCTTATAAGGAATTATGTTTCAGCCATACATATAAACGATATTGCATATGATTTTCTTTCATAATTTATGTACGGACGACAGATAAGCCGTCCTATTAAGTGAATATCTCTCATATATTCTAAATTTACTGAAAATACTTTATTGTTTTTCCAAAATTGTCGGAATGTCCTAATTCACTTTCAATTTTGAGTAATCTGTTGTATTTTGCAGTTCTGTCTGTACGGCATGGAGCACCGGTCTTTATCTGTCCGGAATTTACTGCAACAGCAAGGTCAGCTATAAAGGTGTCCTCTGTTTCGCCTGAACGATGAGAGATGATTGTATTAAATCCATTCATCTGAGCAATTCTTATTGATTCCATAGTTTCAGAAAGAGTACCTATCTGATTATATTTGACAAGCAAAGCATTTGCCGCTTTTTCCTTTATGCCCTTTCTGATATGCTTAGGATTTGTCACAAACAAATCATCTCCGACAATCTGGATTTTATCTCCAAGTTTAGAAGTAAGCTTTGAAAATCCACTCCAGTCCTTTTCGCCCAGTGCATCTTCTA
Source organism: Oscillospiraceae bacterium (assembly GCA_051881875.1). Classification (GTDB taxonomy): domain Bacteria; phylum Bacillota; class Clostridia; order Oscillospirales; family Ruminococcaceae; genus UBA5884. The sequence continues at coordinate 2,673 of JBJEQS010000308.1, read as the reverse complement.
TTGAATATATGGGATATTTACTGCAAAGCTTTTCCCAGTATGAAATTAATTCATCGGTTGAATAAACTGCATTTCGTTTAGGAAGATTATAAATTCCATTATCCTTATACCATTCGCTTGAAGCGGCATCAAGTGCTATTTTTACATCCTCTGTTGTATACCCTGCATTATATATTGCTTCAAGAATAACTTCAATTGCATCTTCATCGGACGAGAGATTCGGAGCAAATCCGCCTTCATCTCCTACCGCCGTTGATAAGTTTCTTGATTTGAGTATACTTTTGAGAGAATGATAAATTTCACTGCCCATTCTTACTGCTTCTGCAAAACAGCAAGCACCACATGGCACAATCATAAATTCCTGTATATCAATATTATTGGAAGCATGAACTCCTCCATTGAGAATGTTCATCATAGGAACAGGCAAAGTTCTTGAATATATTCCGCCAAGATATTTATACAAAGGAATTTTATATGATTGTGCCATTGCTCTTGCAGCGGCAAGCGATACAGCAAGTATAGCATTTGCACCAAGTCTGGATTTATTTTCAGTGCCATCAAGTTCAATCATCTTTTCATCAACTCTGTACTGTTCAGCACAGCATAAAGATGATAATTCAGGCGATATTATCTTATTTATATTTTCAACAGCGTTTCTCACGCTTTTTCCGCCATATCTTGAGCTTTCACTGTCACGCAGTTCATGAGCCTCGTAAATTCCTGTTGATGCTCCTGACGGAACACTTGCTGATGCCATAACACCGTTTGAAAGCAGAATATCGGCACGAACAGTAGGATTAGCTCTTGAATCAAGTATTTCATAGCCTTTTACTTTAACAATTTTTATACTCATAATAAATATACCTCCATTAATTGCTGTATGGTGAATATGCAAGTCTTATGAAATAGCCTTTTTCATGCTTGCATACAGGACAAATTTCAGGAGCATTCTTACCCTTGAACTGATGACCGCAGTTAAGACAAATCCAGTATTCTTCAACATCGCTTACAAAGAGTTTATTGTTTTCAAGTAAATCTGCAAATTTTTTGAAGCGTTCGCTATGAGTTTTTTCTATTTCTGCTATTTTGAAAAATGCATCTGCAATGGTATCAAAGCCCTCACTTTTGGCAGTTTCGCCGAAGCCTGCATATACTGTATCATGTTCTTCCGCCTCATTGTGAGCAGCATTTTTCAAAAGTGTCAGAATATCCTCTGATGTTTCAACAGGATATCCGCCGTTTATCTCAATGGTTTCACCGTCAATGCTTTTCAGATACCCCATAAATATCTGAGCGTGTTCCCTTTCCTGTCCGGCAGTATATTTGAATAATGCTTCAAGTACATAAAGTTTTTTATCAGCTGATTTTTCAGCTGCAAAAGTATATCTGTTTCTTGCCTGACTTTCGCCTGCAAATGCTCTCATAAGATTTTCTTTTGTTTTACTTGATGAAATTTCCATAATTTTCACTACTCCTTATCAATATTATCATCGCAGTAAAAGTATTATTTCCGCAATTCTTCAAACAATACATATATTATACATTTCATATAAATTTAAATTATATGCCTATTTACTTTTTATATATAATGTGGTATAATATAAATATAATATTATTTTTAAAGAGGTGCTTGCATATGAAATATATAACTATAAGTTCTATAAATTCAGGAATAAAAAACAATGCCGGAAAATTTGTTGAAGAATCTGAAAACATCTATAACAATCAGCTTTTAAAGGCTGCTGAAAAAATCAAAGCAAGTTTTCCTGAAAAATCTCTTGTGCTTATATCAGGGCCTTCCGGTTCAGGAAAAACCACATCAGCTTTAAGAGTTTCAAATATACTCAATGAAATGGGATATTCTACATATTCCATTTCAATGGATAATTATTTCCGTTCAAATGATTCTGAAAATATGCCGCTTGATGAAAATGGAGAAATAGACCTTGAATCTCCGTTATGCCTTGATATAGACCTTTTCAGCGAGCATATGTATAAGCTTCAGAAATGTGAACCTATTGAAATTCCTGTATTTGATTTTGCCAAGCAGTCAAGAAGCGAGCAGACAATACCATTCTGCCGCAGTAAAAATCAGATTGTTGTAATCGAGGGAATTCATGCTCTTAATCCGCTGGTAACAGGTGAAATAGATGCATTTACAACAAAGATATATGTCAGTGTAAGAACAAGAATTGTCGCTGAAAATGAGTATGCACTTCACCCGCAGGAAATACGTCTTATGAGAAGACTTTGCCGTGATACTCTTTTCAGAGGAAGAAAACCTCAGGATGTATTCAAATTCTTCAAGAGCGTTTCAAGGGGCGAAGAACTATATATAATGCCGTATAAGCATCGTGCTGATATAGATATTGATACATTTATAGCTTATGAACCATCAGCATATAAGGAAATAATACTGCCTGAACTGCTGAAAATAAAAACTGAAATGAACAGCAACAAGCATTACAGAGAAATTGTCAATATTCTATGTAAAATAGAAGCGGTTGATAAAAATGAAATCTGTCCTACATCTCTTATAAGGGAATTTGTCGGCGGAAGCTCTCTTAATTACATTTAATACAAAATAATTTTCTCAATAAAGCAAAAAGACTGCATAAATAATGAACTGACCCCAAAAAGTTAGACAAAATTTTTCATGAATAATTATACAAA
>JBJEQS010000307.1:0-7471 GCA_051881875.1 Oscillospiraceae bacterium | reverse complement strand
AATAGACGTATCAGAGGTCAAGATTTAAGCGGCATACAAGTTTAAATTTTCATTTATTCGATTATTAAGTTCGATTTTCTGCCTGATTGTCTCAAGAATTATAACAATTCTTTTTTGTTCTTCAATATTAGGTATATCAATATCTATTTTCTGAAATGTTGTTGAAGCACGAGCTAAAGCAGGAACTCCAACCTGAGAAGCGTTTGACAACAACTTATGCTTTCCGATAGGTGTATGGAAATAATATACCAAATACTCTGGCAATATCTTTTCATTACATTTTACACGAAATTGGCTCTGAGAAATAACATATCTTTCGTAAATGGAATTAGATGGAATGAAAGAAATTTGTCCAAGTGTTCCACGATGTGTTATTACAATATCTCCACGATGTGCATTAGCCTTTCCTAATGAATCAGCTTTTTCTTTTGTAACATATCTGAAAGAATCGTCCTTTAATGCATAACTTGTAAGATTACTGCCATTAAGAACGGGAATACCACTATTAACAAAGCATTCAACCTTAATATTAGAGCCAAATGGTCCCATTGAAATTTCTGAAATCAATTCGGATATTGTATAATTATTAAATTTCATACCCAATCGCCCCCAGTTTCTCACGAATCTCAGCTTCAAGAGTATGTGATTTTTCAAACATTTCTGAAAGTTCCGAGGTCAGACGTTTCATTTTTTCTTCAAATGGTTCTCTGTCATCTTCCTGCTCCTCAATACCTACATATCGACCGGGAGTGAGTATATAATCCTGCTTTGCAATATCCTCTGTTGTCGCAATTGCACAGAATCCCTTTACTTCTTCAAGTTCGCCGTTCTGAAAGGCTGTAAATGTATCGGAAAGTTTAGCTATATCTTCATCGGATAAATCTCTATGTTTTCTGTCAACCATAAAGCCCATTTTACGAGCATCAATGAAAAGTGTTTTTCCTTTCTGCTTTTTATTTTTGGAAATAAACCAGAGAGTTACAGGTATAGTTACAGAGTAGAAAAGCTGTGTCGGCATTGCAACAATTCCCTCAATCAAATCATCTTCAATAATTCTCTTTCTGATTTCACCCTCACCGCCTGTCTGTGTACTCAATGCACCATTAGCAAGTACAAGACCGATTTTTCCATTCGGTGCAAGATGATGAATCATATGCTGAATCCATGCGTAGTTTGCATTATTTGCAGGCGGTAAACCATATTTCCAGCGGATATCTTCTGTAAGTCGCTCCTGACCCCATGGGTGATAATTGAATGGTGGATTGGCAAGAATGAAGTCAGCTTTCAAGGTCTTGTGCAGGTCATTGCTGAATGTATCTGCATGGTGCGGTCCGAAATCCGCTTCAATCCCACGGATAGCCATGTTCATTTTTGCCATTTTCCATGTATCAGCATTTGCTTCCTGACCATATACAGAAATGCTGTTTCTGTTTCCGCTGTGAGCCTGTATGAACTTTGCACTCTGTACAAACATACCGCCCGAACCGCAGGCACAATCATATACACGACAGTTTTCAAAAGGTTTTAATATTTCAACAAGAGTTTTTACAATACTTGACGGTGTATAGAATTCGCCGCCTTTTTGACCTTCTTTTTCAGCAAACATTGCAATGCAGTATTCATATGTACGCCCGAATAAATCTTCGTCCTGTCCGGTTTCGCTCATATCAATATTATTTGTAAATATATCAACAACATCACCAAGAACACGCTTATCAAGGTCAGGACTGGCATAATTTTTTGGAAGAACATCTTTCAATGATTTATTTTCATCTTCAATTGCTCTCATAGCATCATCAATTACTGTTCCGATTTCAGGTGTATGTGCAGCTTCAGAAATTTTATTCCATCTTGCTTTTTCGGGAACAAAGAAGATATTATCCATTGTATATGCGTCCTTATCATCTTCAAATCCGTCACCCTCAGCAACAAGCTCCTGATATTTCTTATCAAAGGCACAGGATATGTATCTCAGGAAAATAAGACCAACTATTACTTTTCTATATTCAGCCGCAGGGATATGTCCCCAAAGAACACAGGCAGCATCCCATATCTGCTTTTCAAATCCTATATTTGCATTAGTTTTTTCTGCCATTATTAGCCCCTCCTGAATTTTTCTTTTTTCTCATTTAATAGCCTTTGTTTATTCGTCAACTTATTTATTAGATTATATTACAACACAAATGTTAAATCACATTTAGAATTTTTATATAGATGTTTTTATTTTAGCACATTTTACTATATTTTTCAAGTATTTCATCAAAAATATTGCATTTTGCAAAAAAAATAATTTATAGGCTCCACCATCCGTTTCTGCGTACTTATACCTGTTTCTCCCGAATTCCCGAATTTTTTCAGAGAGAGAGTTCTGATTTTTCAGCTCGTCAATATCATCTGATTTATGCTGTTAGCGTTCCCAACACGCCAACTTTTTTCAAAAAAAGAACCCCGATATACCGCTGAATTACGGTATATCGGGGTTTTCGTAACCTTTAAAATTACGCATTTTCAGATGGTGGAGGCGAGGGGAATTGAACCCCTGTCCGAAAATCAATCCATACAACTTTCTACGAGCGTAGACTATCTATTAGAATTCCCTCGCATATCCGCCGACAGTCAGGCTGAAACGCTTGGTAGTCCCTGATACATTCAGAGAGAGGGGACAATCTCAGAGAACGTTCACCACTAATCGACGCCTGATTCTGAACCGTGGTCCTTTCAGAGCAGACGGAGGCTGATTAAGCAGCCATCAAATAAGTTTCTTCGTTAGCGTTTATATTTAAACGTTTTGCCGAGTTAAAGAGGTTCGGCACTCTGCCCGCTTATCATACTTCAAAATCCCCGTCGAAGCCTTTACGCCCCCATATATAAATTAACGAAGATTATTTTTAACCGCCTTATCAATTTCACGCTTGGCATCACGTCTTGCGGCATCTTCACGCTTATCGTGGAGTTTTTTACCTTTGCAAAGACCAAGCTGAACCTTTACTCTTGAATCCTTGAAATAGAGTGACAGCGGAATAAGAGTAAGACCGTCCTGTTTAACGGTGCTGAAAAGTCTGATAATTTCCTTTTTATGCATAAGAAGCTTTCTTTTACGCAAAGGGTCTTTATTGAATATATTACCCTTTTCATAGGGAGAAATATGCATACCATTGATAAAAATTTCACCATCATCAATTGAGCACCAGCTGTCCTTGAGATTAACACCGCCCTGACGAATGGATTTGACCTCAGTGCCGACAAGCTCAATACCGGTTTCAAAGGCTTCGATAACGAAATATTCATGTCTTGCCTTGCGGTTTTCAGTAATTGTTTTAATACCAGATGATTTCAATTATCTCACCTCACATATTTTTATCAAGTACTTTATTATATAATAAATTTCATTGTTTGTCAATAGTTTTTATAAAAATTTTTTATTAAATGTGAGTCCGACAGAATTATTCCTGTCAAACTCACATTGATTATTATACAATACCGACAACAATCTGCAATACACCGAGTGCATCAGCGGAGGTAATTTGACCGTCGCCGTTAAGGTCTGCAAGTTTTTTCTGTTCGTCGGTCAAATCCACTTCACCAACTACTGCCTGCAATACATTCAGTGCGTCAGATGATGTTGTTTCGCCGTCACCATCTATATCGCCTGTTTTTTCGGCTGGTTCGCTTTCTATTTCAACAAAATTAAATTCATTTTCTATTGCATAGTTTTCAGCGGCAGAGCCTTTAACTCCATAAATTGTGAAATTTTCAATCTTAGTCAATGAGCCATCTTCATTTTTATAATAGCCAAATGCCCATGCACCAATACTTTCAACAGACTCAGGGATTGTTACTTCTGTTAATGATGTACAGCCATGAAATGCCATTTCACCAATACTTGTAACAGACTTAGGGATTGTTACTTCTGTTAATGATGTACAATCCAAAAATGCAAACTTGTCAATATTTGTAACAGACTTAGGAATAGTTATTTCTTTTAATGATATACAATTATAAAATGCCTCAACACCAATATCCGTAACATAATCAGAGATTATTACTTCTGTTAATGATGTGCAGTTTTCAAACGCCCAACCACCAAGACTTATAACAGAATCGGGAATTGTTACTGAAGTTAATAATTCACAGCCGGAAAATGCACTAATACCAATACTTTTAACGGATTTGCCTATTGTCACTTCTGTTAATGCTTCACAATCCGCAAATGCACCATCACCAATACTTATAACAGAATCAGGGATTGTTACTGCGGTTAATGACTGACACCCGTAAAATGCATAATCAGCTATACATATAGTATCAGGTTTTATTTCAATATCTGGTACATCATAAACACAATCAATTACACATTTTCCTGCATATTTTACATCTGTTGTCTGATTTCCTAAAAATGGTGTACCTCCAAACGCATTACTTCCAATACTTGTAATGGAATCAGGGATTGTTATTTCCGTTAATGATTCACAATAATAAAATGCGTCCTTGCCAATATCTGTAACAGAATCAGGGATTGTTATTTTTGTTAATGATTTACAATTAAAAAATGCCTCATCACCAATACTTATAACCGGCAATCCATCTATTTCAGGTGGTATTTCAATTTCTGCTGCATTTTCATCACAGTCTGTAATTATAATTCCTGTGCTGTCCTCATTGACTTCATATGTCAAGCCATTTTCCAAAGTTTCCGCACTTACCGAAACAGCATTTGTTATTCTGGAAATAGCTCCGTTATCAGCATAAACCAATCCGCAAAGCATTGAAAAAGCCATTAATCCTGCAAGTATTTTTTTCATACAAACGACCTCCATGTATAATTTTGTATATTATACTGAAATTATATCATATATTTCGCAAAAATACAATACATATTAACATACAGTCAAAAAAATTGTAAATGTTATGTAATTATTTCCGTTTCACAGGAAATAATATAACGTGAGTTCGATGGATTATTTATGAAGGGGCGACCATTGGTCGCCCCTTCAATAATAATGTTTACTTTTAAAAAATATTAACGGTCGGATATTTTCCTGTATGGTGTATGTTCTGCAACTGCCTTGTATGCCGGTCTGATTATCTTGTTTGCATTGATAAGTTCCTCTATTCTGTGGGCTGACCAGCCTGCAATTCTTGATATTGCAAATATCGGCGTATATAATTCAGTCGGAATATTCAACATTCTGTATACAAATCCGCTGTAGAAATCCACGTTTGCACTTACACCTTTATATATCTTTCTTTCCTCAGCAATTACAATTGGTGCAAGTCTTTCAACATTTGAATACAGTTCAAATTCCTCATTCAGATTCTTTTCTTCAGAAAGCTTCTGTACAAAGTTTCTGAAAATCCTTGCTCTAGGGTCTGATACTGAATATACAGCGTGTCCCATACCATAAATAAGACCTGATTTATCGAATGCTTCACGGTGAAGAAGTTTTCTCAGATAATCCTTTATTTCGTCCTCGCTGTTCCAGTTTTTCACATTTTGTTTCATATCATCAAACATCTGTACAACCTTGATATTTGCACCGCCATGCTTAGGACCTTTGAGTGAGCCGAGCGATGCGGTAATTGCGGAATATGTGTCTGTACCTGATGATGTTACAACATGAGTTGTAAAAGTTGAGTTGTTTCCGCCGCCATGTTCTGCATGAAGTACAAGTGCTATATCAAGTATTCTTGCTTCAAGTTCAGTATAGCAGCTGTCCGGACGGAGTGCATACAGTATATTTTCAGCTGTGGAAAGTTCCGGTTTCGGCGGGTGGATTATAAGACTTTCATGGTTTTTGAAATGTGCATATGACTGATAGCCGTATACTGAAAGCAATGGGAACAATGCTATAAGCTCTATGCATTGACGGAGAACATTCGGAATGGAAGTATCATTTGCATTATCATCGTATGAATAGAGTGTGAGAACGCTTCTTGCAAGCATATTCATCATATCATTGCTGGGAGATTTCATTATTACATCTCTTACGAATGCAGTAGGAAGCTGACGAAAATCAGAAAGCAGTGAATTGAATGTTTTAAGCTCGTCAGCGTCAGGAAGTTCTCCGAAAAGCAGCAAATAAACAGTTTCTTCAAAGCCAAAACGTTTTTCAGATGTGAAGCCTGCAACAATATCCTCAATATCAATTCCTCTGTAGTACAGTTTGCCGTCACATGGAACAGTCTGACCGTTGACCACTTTGCTCGAACATACCTCGCTTATGTCCGTAAGACCTGCAAGTACACCTTTGCCGTTAATATCTCTCAGACCTCTTTTAACCTCATATTTCTGATAAAGTTCAGGTTCAATGTTATAATTATTTCTGCAAAGACCTGACAGTTCCTCTATCTTGGGGGTAATATTTGAAAAACCGTATTTTGACATTTAATTTTCTCCTTCCGTATCCATTTAAAATTTATATGTTTATGTTCATACCTACTTATATAATACTCTGAAAAAAATATAACAAAACGAACATATAGAAAAAAACAAGTATGAATACTTTTAATTATACCATATATGCTAAATAATTTATTGAATAAATTGTTAATTTTAAGTTAAGCCGTATTTCATTATAAGCAATTTTTTATAATTTTTACACAGAATTGTATTGACATTTGTAAAATATTGCTGTATAATCAAAGTGGAAACTGCGATACGATATTCCGTCATATTGTATCGTTTTTTGTAAAAAATTTATAATTACTTTGGCGGAGAAAGGACTTTTATTATGGCAGTTAATCTTAAAAAAGGACAGAAAATAGACCTTACAAAAACTAATCCGGGACTCAAAAAAATCCTTGTAGGACTTGGCTGGGACGTAAACAAGTATGACGGCGGAGCTGATTTCGACCTCGACGCATCTGTTTTTCTCCTCGATGCAAACGGCAAGGCTAAGTCAGAACAGGATTTCGTATTCTACGGAAATCAGAAGCACGCAAGCGGAAGCGTTGTTCACTGCGGTGATAACAGAACAGGTGAAGGCGACGGCGATGATGAACAGATTATGGTTGACCTTTCAACAGTTCCGGCTGATGTTGAAAAGATTGATTTCACAGTTACAATCTATGAAGCTGATGAAAGAAAGCAGAACTTCGGACAGGTTTCAAATGCATTCATCAGAATCATGAATGAAACAGGCAGTGAAGAACTCATCAGATACGACCTCTCAGAAGACTTCTCTATTGAAACAGCAGTTGTAGTAGGCGAACTTTACAGAAATAACGGCGAATGGAAATTCAGTGCTATTGGCAGCGGTTTCAGCGGCGGTCTTGCAGCTCTCTGCAATAACTATGGTCTTGATGCATAATTTTGCTTAAAAAAATTATAAAAAATAATCGGGGTTTACTGAATCAGGTAAACCTCGATTTTGCATAATGTAAGTTCGATTGTTTAATTTCTGTATGGGCGACCACTGGTCGCCCGTTGTAGTTTATTGGGAATTTCATCAGGCGGCTTTCAGCCGCCCAA
>JBJEQS010000306.1:0-7491 GCA_051881875.1 Oscillospiraceae bacterium | reverse complement strand
TAAGGAACTTGGACTGTATGTATATGCTTCAACAACTGATATTCTGAAAAAAGGTTTGAAATCATCAGGATTTAAAATTCAGTGTAATGAAGTGATTGTTGAAGAAGGCAACATCATAAAAATAGAGTCGAATGGTGAGATATGGTCATCAGACTTTGAAATGCATGAAACAGAAAGGTTTTTCAGCAGATGGTATAACTTTGACTGGTACAGTGATATTGAAGAAGATTGTTTTGATGAACTGAAATCAATCTGCGGTTACTATGGAGTTTCGGAGGAAGAAATTGACTATATGCGTTCGCTGGGATATACCTACGATGAAATCGAGGTGATTGAATATGAAACCGATTGTTGAACTTGCAGTTGAAGTTGCGGTCTGCGTGATAAAAATAATCAGCAAGACTGCAAAGAAAAAATAAATCAGAAACGGGCGGAAGCAGTAAAATGCTTCTGCCTCGTTTTTAAGATAGGAGTGAGATATATGACTACAGAAACAATTACCATTAAAAGTAAGGTTGTTTTTTCAGATGATAAAAATCACAGGCTGCTCTTAAAAAAGGAATGGGATAAAAGTAAACCGACAGCAACAATAATCCTCATAAATCCCAATACAGCAGACACATTGAATGTTGATACAACAACCATGCTCATAATTAATAACTTGAATAAACTGGGGTTTGGTAGTGTTGATATAGTGAATATGTACAGCAGAATTGCATTGAAGCTGTATTTTCGTTTCAATTCGGATAAAGACTTGCTTCATTCTGACAATGACGAAATAATCTTAAAATCGGCTGAAAAATCTGACAAAATCATAATAGCATGGGGAAGTGTCGGAAACAACAGTCAGAGAGTAAGAAAACGTCAGAAAGATATACTTGAAATGCTTGCTGATTACAATGACAAAATCTGTATAATAACAGATGGTAAAAGCAGCAAAGGCTATCACCCACTTACACCCAAAGTAAGAGAATCATGGGTTTTAAAACCATACAGCATAAAGAATTTTTTGGAGGAGTATGAAAATGAGAATAACAAATAAAGAAGATTTTGCGACAATAGCAAATCGTCCGGAGCTTAAAAGCTACCTTGAAAATAAGACAAAAACAATGTCAGATGAATACAATGTCGATTACTTTGAGGCAATCGGCTGTTTTGTAATCCTTGATAATGAAGAAGATTTTCCGTCAGAGGAAGAAATGGAATTTTCCGAAGAGGTAGCATTTGAAAATGAAAAATATCAGCATGGAGTAAAAATAATCTCGGATAACTATGGTGAGGACATATGGCTTTTGAAATAAAGAGAGTTGCACTGTATGCAAGGTTTTCAAGTGATAATCAGAGAACTGAATCAATTGATGCACAGATAAGGGCAATGAGAAAATACTGTCAGCAAAATCACTGGAAAATAGTATCTGAATACAAAGACGAAGCAAAATCAGCTACCACAGACAAAAGACCAGAATTTCAGAAAATGATAGATGATAGTTCCAAAGGGCTTTTTGACATAGTCCTTGTACATAAGCTTGACAGGTTCAGCCGTAACAGATACGATTCAGCAATATACAAATCAAGGCTGAAAAAGAATAATGTCAGCATTGCAAGTGTGCTTGAAAGAATTGACGATTCTCCTGAAAGTGTAATGATGGAAGCCATGCTTGAGGGTATGGCAGAATATTACAGCAAAAATCTCAGCAGAGAAGTCATGAAAGGCATGAATGAAACAGCTTTTCAGTGTAAGCATACTGGGGGCTGTACTCCGCTGGGATATTGTCTTGATGAAAACAGAAAACTTAAAATCATTCCTGAAGAAGCTGAAGCGGTTAAGATGATATTTGAAATGTTTGCTGACGGATACGGCTATACAGCGATAATTAAAGAGCTGAATAAACAGGGATTCAAAACAAGGAGAGGAGGTGAATTCGGGAAAAATTCCTTGTTTGAGATACTCAGGAATGAAAAATACACAGGCACATATGTCTTCAATAAGCTTGATTCCAAGGAGTGCAATGGCAGAAGAAACGGAAACAGGCTTAAACCCGATGATAAGGTAATAAAGATTAAAAACGGCTGTCCTGCAATAATTTCAAAGGAGCTTTTTGACAGTGTTCAGAAACGCAAAGAGGATAACAGGAGAAATGCAGGTCAGTATCCTTCAAGAGAGTTCTACGCCATGACAGGAAAAATATTCTGCGGAATTTGCGGAAAGCGTATGCAGGGAAATTTGAGGTTTTCTGGCAGAAATAAAATAAGGCTTGCAACATACCGCTGTAATACTTTAAGAATACATTGTCATAATAAAGAGGTCAACAAAGATTACCTTGATGAATACATTGTAAAACTGATTACAAATAAAATCCTTAATGCAAGAGCTTTGAAATCTGTTGTCAATAAGCTGAATAAGTACACCAACCAGTATAATGTAGAATATGAGGATAACAGCATTACTCTTAAAAATGAACTTAAAGATGTTTGCGAAAGCCTTGAAAATATCACAAAGGCAATAGAAAAAGGCATAATAAATGACAGTATAATTGCAAGGGCATCAGAACTTGAAGAACGAAAGACACAGCTTGAAGTACAGCTGTCTGAAATGCATCAATATGATGAAATGCAGTACAGTGATTTTGAGTATCTTCTTAAAGAATACAAGGGTATTAAATCAGGTACAGAGGAGTATAGAACATTCCTGCAACAGTTTGTCAACAGGATAACAGTATATCCATATGAGCTTGAAATAGAGCTTAATGTTGGTCTTGGAGTAACAAATGACCTTAAAGAGACTGTGAAAATCCGCAGGGGAGAGCTGTATGGAATTTTTGAGTCAAGAGTAAATGAAAAGGAGAATTTAAGATATGTTTGAGAGAAGTAAAGGGAGATACCTTACAAGAGGGATTGATGCAGAAATTCCGTTTGATATTCAGATTTTCATGTGGGAGGCAGTTGATAAAATGCCTGAACCGAAAGACTGGTTACAGGTGTTTAATCTCAGTGTTGAGAATGGATTACAGGTAATTAAGCACACATCAGAACAGCCGAAATTTGATATGACATACATTCTGACATCGTTAACAAAAGCAGTTACAGCCAAAGTTTACATAATAGATGACGGCGACCACTGCACAATGCTTCTTGCTGAAAAATATTAAAGTTTGATTGAATAGTGATTTAAAATAAAATACAAGCGGAATAACTCTTTTAAAAGTTGTTCCGCATTTTTTTAGAAATATAAATGCCCTGCACGGGCAGTGGCACTGGCGTGCAGCCCGATTGCATCGAGCAACTGTCAGCATACACTCGCTAACGCTCGTCTGCTGTCAGTCCTCTTACGAGGGATAAAAAACAATCTTTGATATTGAAAAATTTATAAGAAAAATATAAAGTTTTAGTTTTATAAAATCACATACAGCCCATTCAGTAATAAAAACTGAATGGGTAGTTTTTATATAATAATTTGAAAAAGTAGTTGACTTTCTTTAATATAAATTCAGAAATATGTGGTACCAAATGAAATTGTTAAAATATCTATAAAACTTTCTAAAAAATGCTTGATATAGTTTATAAAATATGTTAAAATAAATATAATAGTATCCCAAAAAATAACTTTGAATATAGTTGTATTGTGATATGATAAAATAAAAGGTGATAATATGAAAAAACACAAAATGATTGCAGTTGGTATGTCAGCATTGCTTGCGGCATACTGCCTGCCGATTGACAGCAGTACCGGAGTAAAGGACTTTTTTACAGTAAATGCTGCTGAAACAGTTTCAGATGACAGCGGTTCATGCGGAGCAAACTGTACATATAAATTTGATTCATCAACAGGAACTCTTACAATAAGTGGTTCAGGCAATATGTACATTTATGGATATAATAATGTAAATTGGTATAATTATAAACAAAATATTAAATCAGTTATTATTGAAAATGGTGTAACATCAATTGGAGATTACGCATTTTATGAGTGTACCAACTTAAAAAAAATAACAATTTCCAATAGTGTTAATTCTATTGGAATTTGTGCATTTTCTAAGTGTAGTAGCTTAACAGAAATAACAATTCCTGATAGCGTTACTTCTATTAAATATACTGCATTTAATTACTGCAATAATTTAACAAATATTATTGTAAATAATAATAATAACTATACAAGTATTGATGGAATACTATTCAATAAGGATAAATCATCATTAATAAAATATCCTGCTGGCAAAAAAAATACAGATTATATAATTCCTGATAGTGTTACTTCAATCGAAAATAATTCATTTTGGGAATGCAACAGTTTAACAGAAATAATAATTCCTGATAGTGTTGTTTCAATTGGAAGTAACGCATTTTATAGTTGCAGTAGTTTAACAGAAATAATAATTCCTGATAGTGTAACATCAATTGGACACGGAACATTTGGTTTGTGCAGTAGTTTAACATCAATAACAATACCTGATAGTGTTACTTCTATTGGAGATAGTGCATTTTATTATTGCTACAACTTAACATCAATAACAATACCTGATAGTGTTACTTCTATTGAAAAAATGGCGTTTACTGGTTGCAGTAATTTAATAGAAATAATAATTCCTGATAGTGTTACTTCTATTGGAAGTTATGCATTTGAGAGGTGTAGCAGCTTAACATTAATAACAATCCCTGACAGTGTTACTTCTATCGGAGAAGAGGCATTTTATAATTGCAGTGGATTAACATCAATAACAATTCCTGACAGTACTGTTTCTATTGGAACAAAGGCATTTTATCATTGTAACAGATTAACATCAATAACAATCCCTGACAGTGTTACTTCTATTGGAGGTGGTGCATTTTATGATTGCATCAAACTAACAGATGTTTATTATTCAGGAACAGAAACAGAATGGAACAGTATTACAATAGGTTCTAATAACGATGAGTTAATAAATGCAACAATTCATTATAATTCATCAGGACCTGAAGAACCTGAAACAACTACCACAACGGAAGAACCTACGGTTACAACAACTCCGGAAACAACTACAACAATACCCGAAACAACCCCTCCAACAGAAGAATATACTAACGCCTCTTTTTCAGTTGAAAAGAAAAATGTTCCGCTTGACAGTGCAGATGATGAAATTGAACTGGAATTTACTCTTGATTCAAAGAATATAAAAATTGCCAACGGAAAATTTGATTTTACATATGATACAAATTATATGACACTTACATCTATAAGTGCAGGAAGCGGTGTTTTATCCGAAGATTTCGGACATAATAACACAACCGCAAGTTTTAGTATCAATTCCGATAAAGGTGCAGGCGGACAGCTTGTTGTTATGACATTCAAATTAAAAGACGCTCAGGAAGGCGATAAATATTCCGTAAAAGTCACAAATTCAGGTGACATTTCAGGCATTGATTCAAGCGGAAATCCTGTAACCATAAATCCCGTTTACAGCAACGGATATATTGAAATAACAGCACCGTCATCATCTTCCGGAAAAGCTTTTGAATGGAAGAAAAATAACTGGAGTTTTACAAATTCAACTGAATATTTTGATAATAAAAAGACATGGTATATCACAGACAGCGACCTTGATAAATTGTTGTCACGCTGTAATAATAATGAAAAAACCAGCATAAAGAAAAAACTGAAAAAAAATAGTCGCTGGGACGGCTCATGTGTTGGACTTAGTATTCTTTCAGTGCTTAATGCACAGAATGTGTTCAAAACGAATAACTATTTTGAAAATACTTCATATCTTTATGATGTACCTGCACCACAGCGTGATGATATTGAATCTTTGATAACATATTATCATCTCGCACAGAAACTAGACTCATTCTGTCAGAAAAAAAATGAAACTGCATATCTTACCGAATCAGAAAAACTTACTGAAATAATATCAATGCTGACTGAATTCGATGAACCGCTTGTTCTGCTTTATTCACAGAAAAGTTTCGGCGGTCATGCAGTAGTTGCATATGGAGTTGAGGAAGGTTCATGGATAAAAAACAACACAAGATATTCGGGAAGAATATTGATTTATGATAATATAAATAATCAATTTGATGACGATTACTGTTTGTATTACAATTCTGATTTGACAAAGTGGACTATACCCGCTTATCCGTCTGTAAACACATCAAAAAAGGCTGAAATAAGACTTTACAGCAATAAATCAGAAATAATAAACAGCATCAGTTATTTTGATGACAAATCAGCAAACACATCATTGACAAATAATTACATTGCGGATTTGAATACAAATGTTCATGATTCTGATTTTTCACTCAGCAAGGTTTCCGTCAGCAATGGGGATTTCAGTGCAGGCGGTACTCTTAAAGATGATGAAATAAGAATGGATTATGATTATTCAGCCGATGGTTCAGTTTCGGAATATTATGATATTCTTCTCAAAGACAGCAAATCAGGATATATGTATAAAATTGATTCCGAGCCTACTGATGTGGATTTGTCAATGAATTATGAGAATGACTTGCTTTTTGCTGATGTAAAAAATGCAGAATATGTGGCATTTACTCCTGACGGATATATTGAAGCAGGAGCTTCGGAAGGTGATTTTAAACTTGAGGCAGTATCAAATGAGGGTTCATATACTCTGCCATGGTATGATTTATCTGTCTGCGGATATGGAAGCAATTATATTTCACTTGAAAAGGTTAATAATGGATACATAATCTCAGGAGATAATCTTACAAATGTAAAAGTTCTTGCAAATAATGATGAAATCTATGCAGGAACAGTGTTCACCACAGATTATGACAGTGTACTTGCATATGCAATTGATGATTATACAATAGGCATAAAGGCAGATAGTAATAACGATGGCATTTATGATAAAATATTGAATTCTGATTCATTTAAAACAGGAGATGCCAATTGTGATGGATTAATTGATATTCGTGACGTAGCAATGCTTCAGCAGTATATTGTAAAAATTGCAGACCTTGATGATACAGAAATGTATATGTCTGATATTATCGCTGATAATAAAGTTGATGTAAAGGACCTTTCTCAGCTGAAAAAATACCTCATCAAAGTAATTGATAAGTTTTAATAATAAACTCCTCATGCTGATAAAATTAATTCAGCATGAGGATTGTTTTTTTATTGTATTTTAGCGTGAGTTTGACAGAAAAATTTTAAGAAAAAGTAACGAACCCAAAAGTTTTTTGACAACCTTTTTATAAAAAAGATTGGGCGGCTGAAAGTCGACTGCCGAAATTCCCAGTAAAACACAACGGGCGACCAGTGGTCGCCCATACAGAAATTATCGAACTCACATTAAAATTCACTGATAATTCCTGTTGTATACTGAAGAATAATCAGAGCGTCAAGTGATGTAATTTTTCCATCACCTGAAACATCTGCACTTTTCATCTGATTATAATCCAGTGAAATCATTTCAGTAGTTGCCTGAAGAACCATAAGTGCGTCAAGTGATGTTACTGCATTATCACCATTCAAATCGCCCAGCATACCGAATA
>JBJEQS010000305.1:0-1763 GCA_051881875.1 Oscillospiraceae bacterium | reverse complement strand
GAAAAAAAGCTGGGCAAAAAACTTTTGGTTTCGTTACTTTTCTTTATTGGTTCAGATTGTACCTACCCGACCATTTCGATAAGGTTGATACTTAAAATTGGAGGCGGCAACTTGCCGCAAAAAGCTTGACCAAAACTTTTATTTATAAAAATTTTTTATTTTTATCAAACTCACGTTATTTACTTGTAAATTTTTTCTTATGGCTCGACCGCATAATCAAGTTATTTCGTGCTACTGGTAAACAATGCGGAATTTACCAATGCGGTCGAGCCAGTATTCAAAGCGATAATCGAAACTAAGCGGCGTTAAGCCGCTTGCAACGAACCGGAGGCGGCGACTCCGCCGCTAAAATTTTGAACTGCAATTGCGACAGAATTTTGCATTTGCATTATTTATATGTCCGCATACTGAGCATATCTTGTTTTTATCTGATACAGCCTTTGATATGTCAGGAATTTTTCCTGTTGCGGAGAATGAGTCTGACTTTGCCGGAATGGCAGCGATAACAGGAGTTTTTTCTTCTTCATCGCCGTTCGGTACATACGGTTCATCATAATTATTTATTATTTCTGCTCTTTCAAGTCGTTTTTTGTTTTCTTTTTTTGCTTTTAAATTGTGAATTCCATTTGAAGCGGTTATCATTATCAATCCTATAACTATTTCCAGTATTCCAAAACCTGCAAATATAAGACCATACTGCATTAATATTCCTTTAATGCTCGGCATGAGTTCGGCAAGAACAGGAATTTTTATTATAACTGCTGATAAAAGTGATACAAGGAATATGATAAGTGACGGGATAATAATTGTAATTCCGCAGGCTTTGAAACCGTTTCCGGCTCGTTTGAAGCTTACTGCTGAAATTACTGCAAATATTAACAGGAGTGCAAATCCGGTTATAATGCCGGCATTGCTGAACATAAAACGTATTATTTTAACGCTTAATCCTGTGAAAATGTCACCTATTATATTATTATATTCTGCAACAGGTGCGGAGAGAGTTTTGTCAATATCATTATAAATTATGTCACCGATACTGCTGAACGGCATTGAAGTTATGGAAGTAATTTCAGCTTCATTAGCCTTTACTACTGCGACTATATCCTGCGGGGATAATTCCATAAATTCGCCTTTGTTAAATATAATATCATTATAATTGTCTGATATTTTTCTGATAAAACCGGTCATTTCATCACTGTCAAGAATTACAGCAATACCTTCATTTGACATTCTGGGGTCATCTATAAAGCTTGCAATATATTCTATAAGGGTTGTATGGCTGTCAAATCCATTCATAACACGTCCGATTTCAATTTCTGACCATTTTATGTTATCAAGTGCATCGGGGAGTGATTTTTCAAAAATCTCTCTTACTGATAATGTTAATGTAAGAGTAAGTGCAGTTATGAATGTAAGAAGTATGCTGACAATCATTCCTATAACAGAGCGTTTTTTGATTTTTTCGTTTTTACTTGGAATATAATCCTTTGAGGCTCCACAATTCTGGCAATACTGAAATTTTCCTAATTTTGCACCGCATTTTTTGCATTTCATAAAGATACCACCTTGCTGTAATATTTTTCTGTTTGATTGTAGCATTTTTTTTAATATTAGTCAAGCATTAAATTACATTTTATAATGTATACAAATGATTTGTTCAAAATGTGTCGCAAAAGGTAAAAAGGCAACTTAAAAATATAAATATTGTACAAACTTGAGAAAAACTGTTGACAAAAGAGGAGAGGTATGATATAATAATGAAG
>JBJEQS010000304.1:0-7540 GCA_051881875.1 Oscillospiraceae bacterium | reverse complement strand
ACAAGCAGGGCAGAATAAATCTCTCAAGAAAAGATGCTCTTGCTGACCTTGCTGCCAAAAAGTAAGAATTAAATACATTTAATTGCAGTAGAATAATATAAAGGACGCCGGATAAAATATCCTTAGCGTCCTTTTAATTATGCAGGAGGTGATTGTTTTGAAATCCAGAATTTTTAAGATAATCCCATTATTGCTTGTTATGGCGGCGATTTTTATATTTTCCGCACAGAATTCAGAAATTTCAAGCAGTCTTAGTGATAGTATTGCTGACAAGTTTTTTCACGAAGAAATGTCAGATAATCCGCTTTCTGTTATCCGTATCATAAGAAAATCGGCACACTTTATAATATATGCTGCTTTAGGATTTTTCTCAATGCTTTATTTAAGATGCTATAAGCTGTCATACAAAATGAGCATAATTATTTCAGCGGTTTTCTGTTTTTTATATGCCGCATCTGATGAGATACATCAGCTGTTTGTATCCGGAAGAAGCGGACAATTTTCAGATGTTCTGCTTGATACAATAGGCTCACTTACGGGCATATTGATATTAAGCGGTATTTCATATGTATATAATCGGCGGAAAAATAAATAAGAGGATACAAATTAAAGTATCCTCTTATAAAAAATATATGTGATTTTGTATAAAGTTTATCAGCCGTTGATAAATTCCTGCATAATCTTATGACCTGTTGAAATATAAATACCTGTATCCTTTGCAGTTTTTTCATTGAATGTATCTACACCGCTGTATTTCTTTGTGCTGTCATAGATAAAGAATGGTACAGGGTCATTTGTATGTGTTCTGAGTGAAAGCGGAGTTGCATGGTCAGGTGTTACAAGTACCTTGAAATCACCCATTTTTCTGAGTTCTTCAGTAACAGGGCCGAGTATCTTCTCATCAATTATTTCAATTGCCTTAATCTTATTTTCCATTTCGTTTCTGTGACCGCATTCATCAGGTGCTTCAACATGGATATATACAAAATCCTGTCCGTTCTTAAATTCTTCGATGGCAGCCTGAGCCTTGCCCTCAAAGTTTGTATCAATATATCCTGTTGCACCTTCAACTGAAACAACATTCATGCCGGAGAATTTTCCTATGCCTTTAAGGAGGTCAACGGCTGAAATCATTGAAGCTTTAAGACCATATTTCTCCTTGAAATCATCAAGATTTGCCCTTACACCTTCGCCCCAGAGCCATATGCTGTTTGCCGGACGAAGCCCTCTTTCAACTCTTGCCTTGTTTACAGGGTGGTCTTTGAGAAGGTCATATGATTTTTTCATAAGGTCATAGAGCTTTGCTGCATTTGGGTGCTTTGGAACATATTCTTTTACAGGTTTTCCTGTTATATCGTGAGGAGGAGTCATTGTGCCTATGTCAAGCGTACCATTTGACCATATAAGGCAATGGCGATAGCTTACGCCGCTGTAAAATCTGAATTCATCATTATCAAGCTTTTCGGCAAGATATTTTACAAGAATTTCTGCTTCCTGAGTTGAAATATCATCAGCACAGTAGTCAAGAATAGTCTTGTCTGAATATTCTGCTTCATCGGTAACTGTTACGAGATTGCATCTTAAAGAAACATCTGTTTTAAGCATATCAATGCCGATGCTTCCGGCTTCAAGCGGTGAACGTCCTGTGTAATATATTTCAGGGTCATAGCCGAGTACTGAGAGATTTGCAACATCGCTTCCCGGTTTGAGACCATCGGCAACCGTTTTTACAAGACCTACTTTTGCATCTTTTGCAAGCTTATCCATATTAACAGAATGTGCAGCTTCGAGAGGTGTTTTTCCTCCGAGTGCTTCGACAGGATAATCAGCCATGCCGTCACAGAGAACTACAAGATATTTCATTGTTATTACCCCTTTTAAAGTAAAATTTATGCAGTTATACATCTGCATATTTTATTATGCAAATTTTTTCTGCAATATTATTTTAACATAATTTATTCCTTTTTTCAATTAAAACATTAATTTTTTAAAAAAAAGAGGTTTTTTATTTTTTTTCAAGTATAATTGTACAGATAGTGTTTAATATTTATATAAATAAGGTGAAAGCGGTGATATTTTGAGTTTGCCTGATAGTTTTTTATATAAATTAAAGGAAAACAATCCTATTGAAAATATAATGTCATCATATACTAATCTTATAAGACAGGGACATGATTATGTATGTCTTTGTCCTTTTCATTCTGAAAAAACTGCTTCATGTCGTGTCTATACTAATGACCAGCATTTCTATTGCTATGGCTGCGGTGCAGGCGGTGATGTTATTACTTTTATAAAGCGTATTGAAAATATTGAATATATGGAGGCAGTCAGATTCCTTGCCGAAAAAAGCGGCATGGAAGTGCCTGATGATAAACGCAATAATTATGAAGCTAATCTGAGAAAGCGTATATATGAGCTTAACAGAGAAGCTGCAAGGTTTTATTATAAAAATCTCATATCGGGTTCAGACAAAAGGGGGCTGATGTATTTTGCACAAAGAAAATTAAAACCCGAAACCATAAAGAAATATGGGCTGGGGTTTGCGCCTGATGGCTGGGATACTCTTGCAAAGCATCTTATGTCACTCGGATTTACTGAAAATGAGATAATTGCCGCAAATCTTGGAAGAAAAAGCAGAAAAAATAATATGCTTTACGATTCATTCCGCAATCGTGTCATTTTTCCGATTTTTGACCTCAGAGGAAATATAATTGCATTCGGCGGTCGTGTGCTTGATGACAGTCTGCCGAAATATATCAACTCGTCGGATACACCTGTTTTTAAAAAAAGCCGGAATCTGTTTTCGCTTAATTTTGCAAAGAATTCATCTTCAAAGCGTCTTATTCTTGCTGAGGGGTATATGGATGTTATAGCTCTTAATCAGGCAGGATTTGAAAATGCCGTTGCCACTCTTGGAACAGCTATCACACCTGAACACGCAAGGATTATGGCAAACTATGCAAAAGAAGTAATTATTGCATATGACAGCGATTCAGCCGGACAGAATGCCGCACATAAAGCAATAAATCTGCTGGGGAGTGTTGGAATTACTGCGAAAGTCATAAAAATGGAGGGAGCTAAAGACCCTGATGAATATATAAAGAAAAACGGTTCTGATAAATTCCGTATGCTTCTGAATAATTCCCAAGGTGCTGTCAATTTTGAAATAGATAAATGCCGTATCGGACTGGATATTGCTTCAGAAACCGATAAGGTGGAATTTCTGCGGCGTACCACCAGAATGCTTGCTGATATTGTTAATCCTCTTGAGAGAAATGTTTATATATCAAAAATAGCTAATGAATGTGATATAAATACTGAGATTATTAAAGCAAGTGTGGATTCAATAATCAGAAAAAAATATAATGAAGATAAGAAAAGCGAGTGGCAGGCTGTAAGAAATATGCAGATTATGCATGACAGGATAAATCCGGAGGCGGATACATATCCTAAGGAAGCAAGGGCTGAGGAGATGATTATTGTATACCTTTTTCGCAATCCGGAAATGCTTGAGGATATAAAGAAAAAGATTTCTCCCAATAAGTTCGTAACTGCTTTTAACAGGCGGATTTATGACTGCCTTTGCAGAAAATTAAAAGATTCAGGTTCTTTTAGTATGTCATTGTTCTCTGATGAATTCAATAATGATGAGATGGGCAGAATAACGGGACTTGATATAAAAAATAAGGAAATTGATGTTAATGATGAAACAGTCAGTGACTGCATAAGAGTACTTGATGACTGCTGTTCAGACAGTGTTTCTTCGGAATTTTCCGATGATGACCTGCTGAAACTTCAGCAGAAGCTGATTAATACTAAACAGGAGGATTAATTTTATGGCAAATGAAAAAAAGCTTACTCTTGAAACCCTTATGGAACATGGTAAAGCTACAGGAAAACTCACAACAAAGGAAATAAACGATGCTCTGGAAGAAGGAGATATTGATATTGACCAGGTGGAAACTTTCTATGAAAACTGTACCAATATGAATATTGAGATAATTGAGGACTTTTCTCCGGAAGTCGATTTGAAGCTCGACCTTGATTATATTCCGCAGGAAGATGACCTTGAAATGTCAATATCCACGGAAGGCATTGCTATAGATGACCCTGTAAAGATATATCTGAAAGAAATAGGCAGAGTTCCGCTGCTTACGGCTGATGAAGAAGTTGAACTGGCTCAGCGTATGGCTGTCGGTGACCCTTATGCAAGAAAGCGTCTTTCAGAAGCTAATCTGCGTCTTGTTGTAAGTATCGCAAAGCGTTACGGCGGACGTGGTATGCAGTTCCTTGACCTCATTCAGGAGGGAAACCTCGGTCTTATAAAGGCTGTTGAAAAATTTGACCATACAAAAGGCTTTAAATTTTCAACATATGCTACATGGTGGATTAGGCAGGCTATAACAAGGGCTATCGCTGACCAGGCAAGGACTATCCGTATCCCTGTTCATATGGTGGAAACAATCACTAAGGTCAAGAAGATTTCAAGCCAGCTTCTCCATGAAAACGGTCATGACCCGACAGCTGATGAAATTGCTGAAAAACTGGATATGCCGGTTGAAAGAGTGAGAGAAATAATGCGTATTGCTCAGGACCCGGTATCTCTTGAAACTCCTATAGGTGAGGAGGAAGACAGCCATCTCGGCGACTTTATCCCTGATGATGATGCTCCGGCACCGGCTGAAGCTGCATCGCTGCTGCTTCTTAAAGAACAGCTTAATGAGGTTCTTTCAACTCTTACTGAAAGAGAAGCAAAAGTTCTTAAACTGCGTTTTGGTCTTGAAGACGGTCGTTCACGCACTCTTGAGGAAGTCGGCAAGGAATTTGAGGTAACAAGAGAACGTATCAGACAGATTGAGGCAAAGGCTCTCAGAAAACTTCGTCATCCAAGCAGAAGTAAAAAAGTAAAGGATTTCCTTGACTGATAAATATAAATCTTTCCGATTCCTTATTGAATTTTTTCAGGAATCGGAAATGCCGGATGATTTTATGGAATTAATTTTAAGAGAGGTATTTTTATGCATATTACACTGGAAGCGGATTATGCTGTCAGAATAGTAACCTGCATTGCAAATTCGGATAAAAGGCTTGATGCCAGGACAATTGCTGAACGCAGCTGTGTGACTTTGCGTTTTGCATTGAAAATTCTAAGAAAACTTGTTGCAAACGGTATAATAAAGTCATTCAAAGGTACGCTCGGCGGATATGAACTTGCAAAGCCTCCGGAGCAAATTACTTTAAGAGATGTTATTGAAACTGTGGAAGGTACATATTGTTTCAGTCGCTGTCTGGAAAAAAATGATGACTATATGTGCAACCGAACCTGTGATGGACATTGTGTATATCAGAAAGCTTTTAATGAGATAACCCAGATGGTAAGGGATAAAATGGAAGAATTCACCTTTGATATGTTTCAGTCAAAGGGTAATGCCAAAGATTAAGGTCAGTATTCAATAAGCTTTAGTTTTATTATGGGGGAGTGATGAAATTTCACTCCCCGATTTTATTTTATCGAATCAGCACTAAAACTGTTATTTTTATCCATATAATTATAATTTTATGTTTTATGTATGTAAATTGTTATTTTTTTATCAGTTTTTTATTATAATAATTAATTGACAAATTATTATATTTAATGATATACTATAAAATAGATAATTGTGCTGATTGCAATAATATAATTTCCTGAAATCTTTTATTGAAAAGGACGTGTGATATGAATATCTGGCATGATATAAAACCTAAACGCATTACGCCGTCAGATTTTGTTGCTGTAATTGAAATATCAAAAGGCAGCAAAATAAAATATGAGCTTGATAAGGAAACGGGACTTATAATACTTGACAGAATTCTTTATACCTCAACTCATTACCCTGCAAACTATGGATTTATTCCAAGAACATATGCAGATGACGGTGACCCTCTTGATGTTCTGGTACTCTGTTCAGAAACATTATACCCGAAAACTCTTGTAAGATGCTATCCTATTGGTGTTATCAGAATGATTGACAACGGCAGGCATGATGATAAAATCGTTGCTATACCGTTTGATGACCCGACTTATAATACATATAAGGATATTGATGAGCTTCCTAAGCATATATTCGATGAAATGATGCATTTTTTCAAGGTATACAAGGAGCTTGAAAACAAGACAACTGCTGTTGATGAAATGGAAAATTCCGAAAGTGCTGTCGAAATTATCCATCATGATATTGAAAGCTATGTTGAAAAATTCTGTAAATAAAAATGAAGGGAATGTGATTTTTAATGACATCAACTGAAAACAACAAGGTGTTGTTTGACCCACAGACAAGAGTTGCTCCTCTTGGAATTATTGCCATGAACGGTACTGCCGAACTGGGAAATAAAATCAATGATTATCTGGTGCAGTGGACAAGAAGCGGCGGATATGAAAAGGATACATTTCTCGTTGAAAGTCAGTGTCCACGTTTTGCATCAGGTGACGGAAAAGGTCTTATAAAATCCACTGTAAGAGGAAATGACCTTTTTATCATCTGCGATGTAGGCAACTATAACTGCACATATCAGATGTACGGCAGAGAAAATTCAATGTCACCTGATGACCATTATCAGGATTTAAAGAGAATAATTCAGGCGGCATCAGGCAAGGCTCACAGAATAAATGTTATTATGCCTATACTTTATGGCGGACGTCAGCACAGACGCAATTACAGGGAATCTCTTGACTGTGCGTGTGCATTGCAGGAACTTCAGGCAATGGGCGTTTCAAATATAGTGACATTTGATGCACATGACCCTCGTGTACATAATGCAGTACCGCTTATGGGCTTCGATAATGTAATGCCTACATATCAGGTACTCAAGGCACTATTTAAAAATATCCCTGATATAGATATTTCAAAGGAAAAATTTATGATTATAAGCCCAGATGAAGGTGCATTGAACAGAAATATGTATTATGCATCTGTACTCGGTGTTGACCTCGGTATGTTCTATAAAAGACGTGACTATTCAAGAATTGTAAACGGCAGAAATCCTATCGTTGCTCATGAATATCTCGGAAATTCCGTTGAAGGAAAGACAGTATTCGTTGCTGATGATATTATTTCATCGGGTGAATCAATGCTTGACCTCGCATATGCACTCAAAGAAAAGAAAGCTGACAAGGTTATCGCATATGCAACATACGGACTTTTTACTAACGGTCTTGAAAAGTTTGATGATGCGTTTGAAAAAGGCATTATTGACGGTGTATTCGGAACAAACCTCACATATCGTTCCAATGAACTCCTTTCAAGAGAATGGTTCCATGAAGTTGATGTATCAAAGTATATTGCATATTTCATAGCAGCTCTTAACCATGATGTATCAGTAAGCACAATCATTGACCCTCATGAAAAAATAAAATCACTTCTTAAATCAAGAAGTTAATTGATAATCTGATTCATAAATACTTGGTGAAAACAGCAGTTTGTTGTCTTTGCCGAGTATTTTTATTTGTATTAACGTGAGTTCGATAGATTTATTTTGTAATGGCGAACTATATTCGCCAGTC
>JBJEQS010000303.1:0-1777 GCA_051881875.1 Oscillospiraceae bacterium | reverse complement strand
CGAAATTAAAAGTTTTTGCCCAGCTTTTTTCAAAAAGCTGGAAAGTTTGGGCGGCTGGAAGCCGCCTGATGAAATTTCCAATAAGCAACAACGGGCGACCAGTGGTCGCCCCTACAAAAGATAAGAAAATTCCCTTGTTTTTCAGCTTAAAATTTTTCTGTCGAACTCACGTTAAAACAATATATTTGCCCTGAACGAGCAACATAAAAAGGGATATCTGATAAATCAGATATCCCAATAAAATACATAATAAATTAATCAACAACAATTAAAACAGAATAAATTATCTGTGTTCGCAGATAAGTTTGATAGCTGTTCTTTCTTCACCATCAATAGTGATGTTTGTGAACGCCGGAATACATACAAGGTCAACACCGATAGGTGCAAGATAACCTCTTGCAATTGCAATTGCCTTTACAGCCTGATTTGCTGCACCTGCACCAACTGCCTGTACTTCAACAGCTTTTTTTTCTCTGATAACGCCTGCAATAGCACCTGCAACTGAATTTGGTGATGAATGAGATGAAACTTTCAAAATTTCCATTGTAAATTCCTCCTTAGAATAATAAAAGATTTGTTGTAAAAAACAATAGTTAATTTAATAACTATATATATTATACTATATAATATTTTATTTTGCAAGAGGATATAAAGAAAAATTTTTTCATAAATAAAGGAATATTATGTCGAAATTCAGCGATAAATCAGTCTTTTTATACTCTGTGATTTTCCTGTCTTTTCATCAAATTCAACTATTACTCCGTTAATCATTCCTGCTGTTTGAGCCTGTATGAATTTTACGGGACGATGCATTTTCATTTTTTCGATTGCAAGTTCCCTGCATACACCGAGAACAGACTCCTCCGCACCTGTCATGCCGGCATCGGTTATATATGCCGTATGACCGCCGAGTATAGTTTCATCAGCCGTCTGAACATGGGTATGCGTTCCGAAAACACCTGTTACACGCTTTTCAAGATAGTAACCCATGCATTTCTTTTCAGCAGTGGCTTCTGCATGAAAATCAACGAATATATTCGGGGTTTTTATATTTTCTAGTATGGAATCAATTACATTGAACGGATTGTCAAGAGCGTCCATGTATACAGTACCCATAAGGTTTATAACTGCAATCTGCACACGTCCCATGTCGAGAATACACATTCCTTTTCCAGCACAGCCGTCAGGATAATTTGCCGGACGTATAATCATATCATTGTTTTCGAGCATATCAGCGGCTTCGTGCCTTTTGTAGACATGATTTCCGGTTGTTATGATGTCTGCACCGTATCTGAAAAGAATATCCGCCGACTCTCTTGTTATGCCGTTTCCTATTGCTGAATTTTCACCATTGATAACTGTTATGTCTATATTATATTTTTTCTTTATATTATAAAGGTGCGTGATTATCATATCACAGCCTTTTTTTCCGACAACATCACCTATAAAAAGTAATTTCATAATAAAATAATCCTTTCAGAATTATAAAACATATTAGAGTGGTAATTATGATGGTAATTTCACTTTAACAGATTTTTATTTTTCATCAAATTCACATTGCACTAAAGATATACTCATTATAGCATATCTGAAAGGATATGGCAATAAAATTTTTACATAGGACCACGGCTTTTGAATTAGTTAAATTTTTGTTAATAACGTAAGTTTGATGGTTTACTGGGAATTTTATTGCTTCTGTTCTGCGAACTGCGTTCGCACAAACTTTTTTTATAAAAAGTTTGACAAAAAACTTTTTTGGAACGATTGAAGGGCGGGG
>JBJEQS010000302.1:0-7566 GCA_051881875.1 Oscillospiraceae bacterium | reverse complement strand
AGCTTTTTTTCAAAAAAGCTGGTGGTTTCCAAAGGCAGAGCCTTTGGTCGCTCGACAGAGCGAAACGGGGGTGTGGGGGCGGCAGCCCCCGCCCTAAATGGCGTTCAAAAAAGTTTTTTGGCAACCTTTTTATAAAAAAAGGTTGGGCGGCTGAAAGCCGCCTGATGAAATTCCCAATAAACTACAACGGGCGACCATTGGTCGCCCCTACAAAATATAAGAATATTACCTTGTTTCTCAGTTTAAAATTTTTCTGTCGAACTCACGTTAAAATATATCTGATTAATGTTACTTCACTTCAAATATTCTTATATTTTCAGCCGGCACTGTTACTATGCTGAGAATTATATCCTTTATCGCTGCCGCCTGACCTGCTTCAAGTCCCTCCGTCTTTACTACAACCTTTGCACTGTCCTTTTCAAGATATACAACACAATCCTCAAAACCCTGTGCCTTTATAAGTGATTCAATCTTTGTTTCATCTTCCGCAAAGCCTGAAAGTTCCACCGCTTCAAGAGCCTTGGCAACCATTTCGTCCTCGGTTATATCTCCTCCGCCCATAACAGTCTGCAAGGTCTGTACAGCGGCATCTCTGCCTGTAATCTTATCAATTCTCGCCTGTGCGAAATAATCATCAGCTGATATAACATCATTTCCGGCATTTTCAATATTCTCATCACCTGCATTTACAAATTTGCTGTCGCCATAGTCACCAGCCTCCTTGCTGTTATCCATGCTCATTGAAAGGTCATTGCCGATAAGCACTTCATTATCGGAAAGCACATAGTTCACATATACTGCTACTCCGAGCATCATTGTAAGACACGCAAGTATTATCTGTTTTTTTCCTATAATAAGGCTTGGTTTTTTCATAAGTAACTACTCCTTTTTGATGTTTTGTATATGAACAGATGAAAAAATATCATCTTATTCCTGCAACATAGATTTTATTTGACGGTATATCCAGTGCGACTGATACCGTATTGTATATGCTTTCCGCAATTCTGCTGTTATCACCTCCCTCGCATACTATAACAACTCCGCTTATCTGCGGACTGATTATCTTTTTGAGCAATGCCTCCTTTTCAGAATTATTCCCTTTAAAAACATATTTGTTTTCATTATGTATGCTGTTCTTTTCATCGCTTTCCGCAATATCCGACTTCATCTCCTCTGCATATACATATTCTTCAGTGCAGTTCACAGTGACCATGACCTCTGTTCTGCCCACCCCGTCAATCTTCTGTAAAATCTCGCTTAATCTTTCCTCCATTCTCTCTGCATATTCGTCCATATTGTATCCGTTTTCCGAAAGACTGCTGTTTTCAGATTTCACAGAGCTTTCATCATCTGAAATTCCTGATATGAATATAAGTATAATTCCGCATATTCCCAGTGCAAATATTATCTTTATATAGCGGCTGTCCGAAAATATTCTTTTTATTCTGTCTGCCAGTTCACCTATGCACAATCCATATTCCATATCTCAAATTCCTCTCCTGCTGTGGATTTTATTATCTCTGCCGCTTTTTCAAAATCATCACATTCAATACCTGCCTTAATAATAGATATGCTGTAATTTTCCGAAATATCAACCTCGGAATATATTTTTCTTACGCTTATCCCCTCCGATTCAAGAATATCCCTGAATGAAGCGTTTATATTGTCCTCAACCGCCCTTTTCAGATATTTTATGTATTCCTCATTATTTTTTGCTCTGTCCGTATTATATTCATATATGCCTGACATCGCAGCCGATACATCAAAATTTTTCAATGCATATGAAACGGGTGTTATAATTCCCGTTACAAATACAAGTGAAAGTATGAAATTAATCTGCTTTGAATATCTGCTGTCCGCACAGAGCATATCGCATATCGAAACCGCTGTACCGCATAAACAGGCTGTCATTATAATCTTATTCAGAATATCCATATCAAAGAACACACATTCCCGTCATCATAACTATTGCTGTTGAAATTATCATTATAACCGCAAAGCATATCATAATGCTGAAATTTATCTCCAGTACATAGGATATATTTGAAAAAAGCCTTGAGAGATTTTTTTCTCCGAACATATCAGAAAATATGTATGCACATTTTACTGCAATATAATACAGTCCCGACAATATCACTGACGGCAGAATCATAAGCAGTATTACTATTATTCCAAAGCTTCCTGTACCTCCACGCAATAACCCTATACTGCCTTTTAATGCGGTATATGCGTCCGATACTGCACTTCCCACAACCGGCACAAAATTTGAGGCAACATATTTTCCTGCCTTTATCGCAAGACTGTCCGAACTTGTCCCGATTATGCTTTGCAGTGAAAGCAGTCCTGTGTATATCATCATGGTAAATGTGAGCAGCCTTGTTATCAGCTTCTTTATTGCGGATATAAGGCTGCTCAGCGATACTGCCGGATTGACTGAATCAACTATCGCCATAGCCATGCACATACGCAGTACAGGCATTATAACGCTGTCAGCTATATTAACCGCAAATTCAGATGCTATGAACATAAGAGTACTGTAAACTGCCGCCGATGAAATTCCTCCGCCTGCAACCGTTATTCCCGAAAATACCGGTATAAATCCGTTCATGAAAACTGCTCCAGCCCTTATATTCTCCGCCGACTGACTGAAACACTCAGAAATCGGCTCTGTTATAAATGTTACGCATACAAGTACGCATATTATGCTGAATATCTTCTCCGATGATTTTATTTTCACCGTATCCGCAAGATTGCCTGTGAATGATGATAATATTATAATCACAAGCAATGATGAAAACAGTTCAAGCGGCATTTTTATATTTTTCACAATTTCATCTGCTATTTCTCTGAATATATCCTCTATGCCTATATTCAGTATGCTCTCAGGATTTTCCGCACTTATACTGTTATCCGCTATAAAATCCTCTGCATTGCCTTCAATATTATTCATAAGTTCATCTGCACCTGTTTCCTCAAGTATCTCCTGCGAAATACCCTCGCAAGCCTCAGCCGATATGCCTGCCTGTCCTATAATCACAAAACAAAATATCATCGCTATAAAAAGAAACAGTTTTTTATATATTTGCATAATTTTATTCCTCACAAAAGACTATTTACCATCTGTATCAGTTCACTGAAAAGCGGCAGTGCCATTATAATCAGCGTTATCTTTCCGAACGTTTCCGATGATGATGCTATTGCATTTTCCCCGCAGTCCCTGCATATATCAGATGCAAGCTGTGTAATACAGCTTATTCCCAGTGCCTTGAATATTATGCTCACATTTTCAGAATCAATTCCGCTGTTTTCAAATATGCTGTTTACTGATGACATTATCGGCAATGTCATCGGTATTATAACAATCATAAGCACAGAAAGTACTGCTATTGAAGTAACTGCCGCCTGCTCTCTGTTATATTTCTCAATAACCTTGCACATAAGTGCTGCTGTTATGCATAGTCCTGCAACAGATGTTATCTCTACCATAAGCCGAACACATTCTTTACCGTTTCAAAAAGACTGCCTATCTGCTGTATAACTATCATAAGCACAACGACAAGTCCTGCAAGTACAGTCATCATCGCCTGTTCCTCACGCTCTGCCTTTTTCAGCACTATATTAAGCACTGCAACTATTATTCCTATCCCCGCAACCTTGAAAATCAAATCAATATCCATAAAGCGTTTCCTTTCATTTTGTCACAGCAATAATATCCCTGCCATAATTCCTGAAAGCAAGCCGACAGAACAGTACATTCTGCCCTTTCGCTCATAATCCTTTCTTAATCCCGAATGAAGATATTCCAGCTTTTTTCTGTATAACTCTATTGAGGAAAGCTGTCCGCTTATATCACTCGTTCCAAGCATATCACCAAACAAAAGCATTATATCCATTTCCTCTTTTTTCAGAAACAATGATTTTCTCACTTCCTCATTCCATATGCTGTGAATATCATATTCCTCTGCCGAACGCTCTGAAATTTCCTTTATAAAATCAATATCTGCGTATATGCTGTTTTGCGATGTCTGCTGAATGAGTTCCGATATTGTCATTGCGTTATACCGTATCATATTGGAAAAATCATCAGCAAGATTTATAAGCAGTTCAACATTTTTTACCCTTCTGCACATCGCTGATGATTTTGCAGTACCCATCAGCGTGAAGACCGATACTATCATTGTTATACCGATAAGCTTCAGAACCATTTGCATTCACCTTCACAATTCTGCTTATTTTCCCTGGATTTTGTTTTCCGTCAAGTATCGCTGTATATTCAAATACATTGCTGTCAATCAGTCTTTTTATATTTTTTCGCCTTATAAGCTCCTCATAACTCCCTGCATGGGCAGTCGCCACTACTTTTACTCCGCAATTGACACACGAAAGAAGCTTATCCACCTCCTCATCATCTCCTATTTCATCACATACAGCTATATCCGGAGCCATTACTCTTATTGCTGTCTGCAAACCATATGCTTTCGGGTAGCCGTCAAATATATCACACATATTACCAAGAATGTTCTGCGGTTCACCATGATAAACCGCCCCTATTTCCCCACGCTCATCAATGACCGATACGCTGTATTTATCCGATAGCTGTCTGCTCAAATCACGCAAAACCGTTGTTTTTCCGCTTGATGGTTCTCCTGCTATAAGCAGACTTACAGGCTTGTGTGCAAATATCTTCTGCATTATCCCGTCAGCACAGCCTTTTATCTGAGATGCAACTCTGAAATTTATTGAATTTATGTATTTTACAGCTGATACTCTGTCAGCATTAATAACTGCACTTCCTGAAAATCCTACTCTATGCCCTCCGCACACCGTTATATATCCCTGAGAAATCTCATTTTCATAGCTGTGTACCGAATAATCACATATTGCATTAAAGGTATACGATATATCCTTTGCCGATGCATATATGGTCTTATCCGAAACTGTCTTTTCTTTTGTTCCGTCACATGAGGCATATTCAGCATATCCGCACGATACCAGTACAACAGGTCTGCCTGTCCTAAGTCGTATTTCATGTATATTATCGCCGTATCTGCCAATAATCTTTTCAAGGCTTTTCCTTATTTCTGGCGAAAAATATCTTGTAATTCCCGATATATTTTTCATTTTGTCCACATACTCCTTTCATCTCTGTTCAATTAATCTTATGACAGCATAAGCTTAAATATTACTTTTATAAATCTGAATTTCATTATTAAATTCAATTTGCTTGTATATTTTATATAAATCATATATTATATTTTCTACATTTTTTCGGCGAAATAATCATTTTTGCTATTGATTTCACTCCAAAAATATGTTATAATTAGTACATAGTTAAAGGAAATATAAATTTCAAGGAGGTTCGGCTTTATGAATAATCCTGACAAAAAAAATACCAAAGTAAACGGTTTCTCCCTTGTTGAAATAATCATAGCACTAACTGTAATAGCTATTCTTGGAAGTATATTCGCTCCTTCATTTACAGCGTCTATTGATGAAGCATACAGGTCAAAGGCATCTGTTGAATGCAGTTATGTTATAACCGCAGCACAAAGCGAAATAACCTCCCTTTATGCTCAGGGTAAATTAAAGAGTGTTCTCGACAAAGGTTCTTTCACAATAACAAGCAATAAAATAAAAAAGGTAAAGAAACTTGAAACTCTGGAAAATATAATCGAACTTTCTGAAACAAACGGCAGTATTCAGGAATTATGGGTTGATGAACAGGAAATAAAAATAGCCGGTCTTGTATATCTTACCCAGAGTGCTGACTATTATATAATATATGCCCCTCTTGCTGAAGACGGCGAAACAAAATATATCTTCTCAGTTGAAGACGAAAGCGATGAATATAAAAAACAACTTACAAAACTACAGAATTCCAAATGGAAATGATTTTTCTCCTTTTTAATATATTATTCCGAAAAATCCATTATACTTGAACGTATAATGGATTTTTTCCTTTATATATGATTATAAAACACATTTTACCGCTTATTGATTATGACAAAATATCTGATGTATTTTATATTAAAATTATATACAGAACCTTATATAAAATAAGGCAGAATTTTAATTTCAGGAGGTTATTGAAATGCCTGTGAAAGTTGAATTTTCAGATAATGATGTCACCGCACTAATATCAGGTGATATTGACCACCATTCCGCCAAATCAATTCGTGAGGAAATTGATTGTGCCATATTTGAAAAATCTCCAAAAACTCTTGTGCTTGATTTCAGTCAGGTTGGATTCATGGACAGCTCCGGCATTGGTCTTGTCATAGGACGCTTTAAAAGTATGCAGGAGATAAACGGAAAATTAATCGTTCAGAATCCGCCTTATCACATAAAAAAAGTTATGAAGCTTGCAGGTATAGATAAAATTGCAAAAATCACCGCAAAGGAGGACGTAATATGAAAATACTGAATGAAATGAAAATAAAATTTCTGAGCAAATCAATAAATGAAAGTTTCGCACGTTCAGCAGCAGCTTTATTCATAGCACAGCTTGACCCTGATGTAAATGAACTTGCAGACATAAAAACTGCTGTTTCAGAGGCAGTTACAAATTGCATCGTTCATGCATACATCAATAATATGGGAATAATCGAACTTACAGTCCGTATCCTTGAGGAAAATGAGATTTACATAAAAATAAAGGATAACGGCATAGGAATTCCTGACATTGAAAAGGCTCGTGAACCGCTTTTTACAACATTGCCATCTGAGGAACGCTCAGGACTTGGATTTTCCGTAATGGAGAGCTTTATGGACAAGCTTTCCGTAAAAAGCAAAATTAATAAAGGAACTACTGTTATAATGCGTAAAAAGCTTTCTGTCCGGAGTGAAAAAAATGTGTGACTGCAATGTTGTTTCCGCTGAGGATAATCTCGGACTTGTACATCTTTGTGCCAATCGCTTCAAAAACAGAGGGATTGAATATGAGGAACTGTATTCCGCCGGCTGCATAGGCCTTGTAAAAGCTGCAAAGGCATTTGACACATCAAGAGGTGTTAAATTTTCCACATATGCCGTACCTGTTATACTTGGTGAAATAAAACGTCTTTTTCGTGACGGCGGCACTGTAAAAGTAAGCCGAAGCCTTAAAGAATTATCATTGCGTGTTGCCCGTGAACGTGAACTTTATATTAAAAAATACGGACATGAACCAACTGTAAGCCAACTGGCTGAACTTGCTGAAACCGATGAAAATTCTGTTGCAGAGGCAATTGCTGTAAATATTCCGCCTGTTTCTCTCACAGACAGCAGTAATGAATCCGGAGAATGTCAGATTGATATTCCTGTTGAAGCACCTGATATTGAAATAGGCGATATAATTTCTTTGCATCAAATTCTCGGACAGCTTAATGATGAGGACAGAAAACTCATCATATTACGATATTATAAGGGACTGACGCAGCTTCAAACCGCTGATATACTTTCAATGACGCAGGTTCAGGTTTCAAGAAAAGAAAAAAAACTGCTGAAATATATGCGTGAACAGCTGCTCGAATAGCGGCAAGGTGCCGCCTCCGGTGTTTAGTCAATATTTTTCTTTATGGTGGTCAA
>JBJEQS010000301.1:0-7587 GCA_051881875.1 Oscillospiraceae bacterium | reverse complement strand
CAATTCTGGTATATTTATATTATACCACATTGTCTAACAAAAGGGGAGCATTTCACATATGACACTGAATTGATTTTTCTGCATAAAATGTAAAAGCAGAGATATGCATTTAAAATAACAAGGCAGTCATGAGGACTGCTTAATATATTATAATTAACAAGAGGTGAATATATATGAACTCATGTATTATGGAGATGCCGTCTGTCACATATGCACAGAAAGCAAAGGCATACCTGAAGGATAATGGATACAGATGTGATGTGGTAAGAAATATCAGTTCATGCGGATACAGCATAAAAGCAGAGGCTGACTGTCGGGTAATCAGAAAATTGCTCAGCGAAAAGGGAATACCATATAAAGATAATGGCAGGGATGTGTCGTCATGGTAAATTTTGATAACGCTGCCACAAGTTATCCTAAACCTAAGATTGTTAAAACAGCTGTTGATTATGCTATGGATAAACTCGGCGGAAGTGCCGGGAGGGGCGGTCATGCTCTGGCTATGCTTACATCAGAGAAGATTTTTTCCGCCAGAAAAACTGCTGCCGAGTTTTTCGGTGCAGAAGCTGAAAATGTGGTATTCACTCTTAACTGCACTCATGCACTGAATCTTGCTGTAAAAGGAATTATGAAAGACGGCGGACATATCATTACAAGTGCTCTTGAACATAATTCTGTTATAAGACCGATTGAAGCTATGAATCGTGATGGCATAATTTCATACAGTGTTGCAAGGGTATACTATGATGATGACAAGACTGTGCGTTCATTCAGGGAACTGATAACACCTCGTACAAAGGCGATTGTATGTACTCTTGCAAGCAATGTGACAGGTCAGATACTTCCATACAGGAAAATTGCAGCATTGTGCCGTGAACATAATATATGCTTTATAGCAGACGGTGCTCAGCTGTGCGGTATAATTCCTGTTAAGCTTTCAGACGGTATAAATATACTGTGTACGGCAGGTCATAAAGGACTGTACGGCATAACGGGAACAGGTCTGCTTGTTACAGACGGCAAATATCATATAAATCATCTGATGGAAGGCGGAACAGGAAGTGCTTCCATGAGCCTTGAACAGCCTGATTTTCTTCCGGATTCCCTTGAATGCGGAACGCTGAACACTGTTGGCATAATGTCTGTAAAAGCAGGAATGAATTTCATAAATAATTATGATATGTTAAAAATCTATTCGCACGAGGATAATTTATGCAGAAAATTTATTGATGGACTTAAAGACATTGACAACTGCATAATATATCGTGGCAATGCAAAATATGTCCCTATAGTGTCATTCAATGTAAAAGATGTTCCGCCGGAGAAAACAGCAGAATATCTTAATGCAAACGGATTTTGCCTGAGAGCAGGTCTGCATTGTGCAGGTCTTGCTCATAAAAACATCGGCACTCCGGAGGGGACTGTAAGATTTGCTCCGTCATTGTTCAATAATGAAAAGGAAGTTGCAAAGCTTATTGGTACAATAAAAAAATTTTGTGATAATAATAAGAAAATGGATTTTACCTCTTGAAATAATCTGTTTTTATGGTACAATTATATTAGAGAAATATATCGGGTATTTTATTATACCCGATAAGTACATAGACTGGGATGTGAATTAATGGACGTTATTGCTGATATTGTAAATATACTTAAAACAATAAAAATACCGGATATAATAGATATTGCCTTTCTTACCTTTATAGTTTACAAGCTGATAAAGCTTATCCGTGAAACGAGAGCAGGTCAGCTTATAAAGGGAATTATGCTGGTCGTGATAGCTTATCTTGTATGCAACACGCTTAAACTGAAAACCCTTTCTTTCCTGCTGGAAAAAACTCTTAGCATCGGTCTTATTGCAGTCCTGATAATGTTCCAGCCTGAACTCAGACGAGCATTGGAAAAGGTCGGAAGAACAACCATTCCTCAGCTTAATCAGTTTTTTGCCGGTGAAACATCGGATACAATCCGTTCACAATGGGCTGTTGCAATAGATGAAATATGCGATGCCTGTGAGGAACTGTCCTCAACAACAACAGGTGCTTTGATTGTAATGGAGCGTCAGACAAAGCTCGGTGAGCAGATTGATACAGGTGTCATAATGAATGCCGCACCGACCAAGGAGCTTTTCGGAAATATATTCTATCCTAAAACTCCTCTGCATGACGGTGCGGTAATAATGCGTGATGGTATGATTCATGCCGCCGCCTGCTTCCTGCCGAAACCTCAGAAAGAGGAACTCATAAATATAAAATTCGGCTCAAGACATCGTGCCGCAATCGGTATGAGTGAGAATTCAGATGCGGTTGTAGTAATTGTTTCAGAGGAAACAGGTACTATATCAATCGCTGAAAACGGTGAGATTACAAGGAATTATAACAAGGAAAGTCTGAAAAAGGTTCTCAGAGAAAAATTTATTCCTGAAACAAGAAATGACAGGAGGAATAAAAATAAATGAAAAATCTGATGAAATCACTGCTGAATATATTTAAGAATGATACTGCCATAGTGATATATTCACTGATAATATCCGTTCTTTCATGGCTCATAATCTCAATCAACAAGTATCCGAGTACATATCAGACGCTTAAAGACATACCCGTTGTTGTAAATATCGAGGGAACATCGGCGGAGGCGAATAATCTTCAGGTTGTTTCGTATGACATCGAAAATGTCAAGGTTCGCATTATGGGACAGCGTACGGAAATAGGAAATATAAAGGCTTCTCAGCTGGTCGCAAATGTCGTCATTGAAAATGTTACCTCAGCAGGAGAATATCAGCTGGGCTTCAGCATTGATATGGCTGACGGTTCAAAATCAAACTATATGGTCGATACTGTTACTCCGTCAACGGTTACTGTTGATTTTGATGAATATGCTGTCAAGGAAGTTGAAGTACAGGCTGAAACTCCGAATATATCCGTTAAGTCAGGATATTACAAGGATAATGCGATATGTACTCCATCGGTTGTACAGATTTCAGGCCCTAAAAATCAGATTGATGATATAACAAAGCTGGTTGTAAATGTTGAAGATGAGCTGAAGCTTGATAATTACTACACCGCATACAGCGATGATTTCAAGCTGTATGGTGAGTCCGGAATTATAGATAACAAGAATGTCGAGGTTTCAGAAAAGGAATTCAAGGTTGATATACCTGTATACATGAAAAAGGAACTTGAGCTTACTTATACCTTGCAGAATGTTCCGTCATATTTCGATGAAAAATCTGTTGAGTTTGAACTCTCCCCAAGTTCCATAATAGTTACATCACCAAACAAGGCTCTGCTTGAACAGACCACATGGCATATCGGATATATCGACCTGAGAGATTTGACTCCGGAAAACAATACCTTTGTATTTGATATTGAACTTCCGGCAGGCTATCAGAATCTTTCGGGAGATACCATTGTAACCGCTAAGCTTAAATCGGATAATCTGAAAGTAAAGACCTTTGCAAATATGAGCGATATTTCAATAATAAATGCTCCGTCACAGTATGATATTTCTCTTATGACAAAGAGTATTTCTCCTGTGCTTGTAGGACCTGCGGAGGTTATCGACAATATAACTGAAAAGGATATTGTTCTGGAAATTGATGTAAGCAGTCTGCTCCCACTGCAAACAGGTGAGGAGTACAGTGTGAATGTAAATGTATTAACGCCTAACTATAACAATGTATGGGCGAATGGTACTTATATGGCTGTAATTCAGGTTAACGATGCAATTGAAACAAGTATCACTGGTGAAACTACGGAAACACAGACGGCTGTATCCGAAAATATTACAGAATAAAATTTATGAGGAAAATCTGAAAATGATTTTCCTCTCGCTTTTTGAAAAAAAGTGAGGCAAAAACTTTTAGTTTCGGATGCAGTTTGATTGGTTTATTTTTTATCTGCCTGATAATTTTTATAAGGCGGATACTCGCCGCATAATTTTCATAAAAACATCTTGACTAATATGAAAAAAATTGCTATTATATATTTAATATTATAAGCAGGAGGCAATAGCTATGAGTATAGAACTTGATAAAAATGAATATTCAGTAGAAAAAGATATGAATAAAATTTATTTCGATGCCCGTGAATGGCAGCCGGATAAGGAATATTCCGAAACAAACAAGGGTGAACGTACGTTCATTACAAGCTTTGACGGCTCACTAGTTGAGGCTTATTCATTCGGAAGCTGGTCAGATGAGGAAATATCAGCTATATCTACCAAACAGCTGATACTGAAAAAGAATTCTGATTACAGATTTACATTCTGGCTCAACGGCGGCGAAAATGAAAGACAGACAGAAATCTGTCAGCTTATTATAACTTTCAATAATGATAACGAAAACAAGAGAATTTACAAACTCAACAGAAATTATATCAAGCCTTTGAAATATCATAAGGGCTGGCTGCTTTTTGAAATTCCTTTCTCAACCGAGGATAATGAATTCACTCAGCTGAAATTTATCGTTCAGGGAGCAGTTGCTACTGTAATCCCTGCACTCGACAAGGAAAATTATGATAACCTTTCAAATGATGCACAGCCCTCAAATTACTCAATGCGTCCGAATATTGCATTTGAAAACGGTTATCCTGACGATGTTGTATTCCCTAAATTTTCAAATCCTTTTGAAAATATTCCGAAATTTCATGACATTTTTAATGTTAATAAAAATACAGATTCAGAAACAGTTGAGCAGTCACCGATTATGGAAAAGCTTAAAAATACTGCTGACGCTTTTGATGATATGGCAAATGAAATTGCAAATGAATGCAGTGAACGTATAAGGGAAGGTCTTAGGAAAGCATTCTTTGGCAAAAAATAATCTTGCAGGAGGATAAAATTTTTATGGCTGTCAATTACAGAAAGCTTTATTTTGATAACAACAGCGGTTTTATGGGAAAATATCAGTGTGTTCACTGTAAAAAATGGTTTACAAAAAGTGAAATAACCATTGACCATATAATTCCGCAGTCAAAACTACAATATCTGCCTGTAAAGGATATTCTGATAAATTTACAGCCTATGTGCAAATCCTGCAATTCAAGCAAGGGTAACCGCATTAAAGGCAATGATGTCGGAAAAGACCTTGCAGTAAATCTGCTTAAAACAGGAATAAAAAGTCTTTTGAAATAATATTTATAAGCGGCAAATCCGATTAGCAAAGGATTTGCCGCTCATATTATTTTAGGCTTCTTTTGTAAATAATGTGAGTTCGACAACCAAAAATAAAAGTTTTGGTCAAGCTTTTGCGGCAAGTTGCCGCCTCCACTTTTAATTGTTTTGTTTTATCCAAATGGTCGGGTAAGTGCAAAATGATATTATGGAGAAAATTGGCGAAATTAAAAGTTTTTTGCCCAGCTTTTTTTCAAAAAAGCTGGCGGTTTCCAAAGACAGAGCCTTTGGTCGCTGTTGGGGGTGTGGGGGCGGTAGCCCCCGCCCTTCAATCGTTCCAAAAAAGTTTTTTGGCAACCTTTTTATAAAAAAAGGTTGGGCGGCTTTCAGCCGCCTGATGAAATTTTCAGTAAACTATAACGGGCGACCAATGGTCGCTACTACAAAAATAATCCATCGAACTCACGTTATTTTATAAGCGGCAAATCCGATTGGCAAAGGATTTGCCGCTTATATTATTTTAGGCTTCTTTTTATATAAAAAATTTTTGCAATAGGGTATTGCATTTTATACTAAAATGGTGTATAATAAATAACGTAATTCATATAGAAAAAATATGATATACAGGAGGATGTAAAATGGAAAAAAGATTTGTTTATGCAGATAATGCTGCTACTACAAAGGTTTCTGAAAATGTACTTTCTGCTATGCTTCCATATTTTACAGAAGATTACGGGAATGCTTCAAGCATATATTCAATGGGCAGAAACGCTAAAAAAGCAGTTGAATTATCAAGAGAAAAAGTTGCCGGTGCAATAGGTGCTGAAAAAGCTGAAATATTCTTTACAAGCGGCGGTTCTGAATCAGATAACTGGGCAATCCGTGGCGTATGTGAAAGATTACTGCCAAAGGGCAAAAATCATATAATTACCTCTGTTATAGAACATCATGCGGTATTGCATACCTGCGGATACCTCGAAAAGCATGGCTTTGATGTGACATATATTCCTGTTGATGAATATGGTTTTGTAAATCCTGCCGATATTGAAAATGCCATAACCGACAAAACGGCAATAGTTTCAATAATGTTTGCAAATAATGAGATAGGAACAATTCAGCCAATTAAGGAAATCGCTGATGTATGTCACAGGCATAATGTGATTTTCCATACTGATGCTGTACAGGCTGTCGGAAACGTTGATATAAATGTCAAAGAATACGGAATTGATTTAATGTCAGTTTCAGGGCATAAAATCCATGCACAGAAAGGCATTGGTGCATTATACGTCAAAAAAGGAATATCTTTGCCTAATCTCATACACGGCGGTGCTCAGGAGAGAAACAGGAGAGCCGGTACTGAAAATGTTCCTGCAATTGTTGGATTTGCTGTTGCTATTGAAGATGCAACCAGAAATATACCGCATAAACAGGAGATAGTTACTGCAAAAAGAAACAGGCTTATTGAAAATATTCTTAAAATTCCAAGAACACGTCTTAATGGTGATAAGGAAAAGCGTCTTTGCGGAAACTGCAATATTTCATTTGAGGGCATTGAGGGAGAAAGTCTTTTGCTCATGCTTGATATGAACGGCATATGTGCTTCAAGCGGTTCAGCCTGCACATCAGGTTCACTTGACCCGTCCCATGTTCTTCTGGCAATCGGCTTGAAACATGAGGTCGCTCATGGCTCGCTTCGTCTTTCGATTGATGAAAATACAAGCGATGAGGATATTGATTATATACTTGAAGTAATTCCATCAGTGGTGAAGCGTCTTAGAGATATGTCACCGCTTTGGGAAAGAATTTCACATGAATGATAATAAGGAGTTGTGTTGTTATGTTATATAGTGAAAAGGTGCTTGACCATTTTGCAAATCCAAGAAATGTAGGAGATATTCCAGATGCTGACGGTATTGGTGAAGTTGGAAATGCCAAATGCGGAGATATAATGAAAATGTATATCAAAGTTGATAAGGGAATTATTTCCGATGTCAAATTCAAGACATTCGGCTGTGGTGCGGCAGTTGCTACATCATCAATGGCTACTGAGCTTATTAAGGGCAAGTCGATTGATGATGCACTGAAGCTGACAAACAAGGCGGTTGTTGAGGCTCTTGACGGACTTCCGGCTGTAAAGCTTCATTGCTCGGTGCTTGCAGAACAGGCTATAAAAGCCGCTTTATCCGATTATTACAGAAAACAAGGTGTTGACCCTCTGCCAATTGTCGGAGAAATCGGTGAATGTGAGGAATGCCACGAATAAAAAATATCAGGCGGGATAAATTTTATCCTGCCCGATTTATTTGGATAATCAGGAGATATTGCAGGATATATGTTGAAAATCCGTATATATTCGCTGAAAAATGCCGAAAAAATATAAATATTATACAAACTTGAAAAAAATAGTTGACAAAAGGGAAGTGGTGTGATATAATAATGAAGCTGTCCGATGAGGAGAGCGATGAGAGAAAAGGA
>JBJEQS010000300.1:0-1786 GCA_051881875.1 Oscillospiraceae bacterium | reverse complement strand
CTAAACACCGGAGGCGGCACCTTGCCGCAAAAGCTTGACCAAAACTTTTATTTTTAAGATTTATTTGATTTTTATTTTTCATCAAATTCACGTTTTATTATTTGAAAGGAAGATATTTTTATGAAAAAAATAGGTTTTATAGGCACAGGAAATATGGGTACTGCCATAATCAAAGGTATTGCAGGAAGTCCTATGGCTTCGGAATTTGAAATCAATGCATTTGATATTGACAGTGCAAAGCTTTCAGCTCTCGGTGAGTATGGTGTAAAGCCATGCGGGAATATTGCTGAAACGGTTGCTTCATGCGATATAATATTCCTTGCAATAAAGCCGCAGATGGTGGAATCAATCCTTGAGGAAGTAAAGCCTGCCATGACAGTTGATAAGGTTATCGTATCAATTCTCGCAGGCATCACCGATGAATATATTGCATCAAAGACGGTTGATAATGCAAAGGTTATCCTTGTAATGCCTAACACGCCATTGCTTCTCGGTGAAGGTGCATCGGCACTTTCAAAATCAGACAGTGTTTCAGATGATGAATTCAACACCGTTCTTAATATATTCAAATCATGCGGAAAAGCAGAAGTAATCTCAAAGGATAAGATGAAAGAGATAATTGCTGTAAACGGAAGCAGTCCTGCATTTATATACCTTTTTGCAAAGGGATTTATAGAATATGCTGTCAGTGAGAATATTTCCGAAGAAACTGCTAAAAATCTTTTTGCACAGTCCTTGATTGGTTCAGCAAAAATGATTACAGATTCAGGATACACCATTGATGAGCTTATCAAAATGGTGTCATCTCCGGGAGGTACTACTCTTGCAGGTCTTGACAGACTTTATGAGGGAAATCTCGTTCAGGACGTTAAAAATGCCTGCGAAAGCTGTACTAAGAGAGCTTATGAGCTTGCAAAAAAATAATGTTATAATTGTCCTGTAAAATGCATATCCTTTAATATGGAAATACCATAAAATTTTAAAGGAC
The DNA here is from genome assembly GCA_051881875.1 of Oscillospiraceae bacterium. GTDB lineage: Bacteria > Bacillota > Clostridia > Oscillospirales > Ruminococcaceae > UBA5884. The sequence continues at coordinate 798 of JBJEQS010000300.1, read as the reverse complement.
TGAGGCATGATATGAAAAATCATAACAGGACAAGTGTTATTATAATGCTTATATTCATACTGCTCGGAATTGTTGCAGGTACGGCAATATATATGAAATATCCTAATGCGGCAGAGCAGATACATGGATTTATAAAAAGCGGCAACAAGCGTACTATTGTTGAGGTTTTCAAAGAGGCTTTTGACAATACGTTTATAATACTGCTTATACTTATGTTTTCAGGATTCAGCTCCATATCTCAGCCGATTGAACTTTCAGCACTGATATACAGAGGAATTGTTCTCGGAATATCGCTGTCATATACATATGCGGTATATGCAGTAAAAGGCGTTTTCATATGTGTGCTTATGATACTGCCTCATGCACTTATGACATCAATTATACTTGTGCTGGCAGTAAGGGAGAGTATGCGAATGTCCACAGCAGTGGCGATATTTGCATTCAAGGGGCAGTCGGAGATTATAGACCGTCCTGATATAAAGCTGTATCTGCTGAAATTTCTGATACTTCTGCTGTTTCTTATTGCCGCCTCCCTGATTGACTGCGTGATTACATATCTTCTGACGGGTATGCTTATAACCAATTAACATAACGTGAGTTCGATAACCAAAAATAAAAGTTTTTGTCAAGCTTTTTGCGGCGAGTCGCCGCCTCTGGTTTTAAGTATTTTGTTTTATCCAATCGGTCGGGTAGTTACAGAATGTTATTATTAAGCTTAAAACGAAAGCAAAAGTTTTTTGTCTAGCTTTTTTTCAAAAAAGCTGGTGGTTTCCAAAGGCAAAGCCTTTGGTCGCTCGA
>JBJEQS010000299.1:0-1792 GCA_051881875.1 Oscillospiraceae bacterium | reverse complement strand
TCAGCAAGCAATCCACTGATTCCATATGCAATTACGTAGCCGATTTGCGAGAGAAATCCAACGATTCCCCATACACGTCCCTGAGTTTCAACAGGTGTATTTACCCTTACCAGGTAATCTAAGCAGTTATTTGCAAAAGGAAGCATTAGAAAAAATGCAAATCCCGAAGCAGTAATAAAAGGAATCCTTTCAAATTGTCCAAATCCGAAAATGAATACACCCGCAAAAGACAATGAAAGGCAAAGCACTTTTACATACCCTTTTTTTATTCCACGAATACCAAGATAAAGACTGGATACAAGCATACCGCTCGCACATATTGTCTCAGTTATTCCAAGTGTCTTAGCATCAGCTATTGAAAGAACAAGAGGTTCTGCAAGAATCTGAAACGCGCCGATAAAAAGCGTAAGAACTGAAGCTACCACAACAAGAAGAAATACTCCTCTGTTATTCTTTAATGAATTGAAGCCTTCCTTAATGCTGACAATGATTGATTCATCTTTTTCAGTGTTCTTTTTTGCGATTCCCTTTCTTACAACAAAGGTTGATATAACCGTAAGAATAAATGTACATATATCAATTACAAGCAACACACTTACATTTGCAAACGACAAAACAATTCCGGCAATAACAGGAGAAATAAGATATCTCGCACTGCCCGCAAGTGATATAAGTCCACTCGCTTTTGAATATTCTTCTTCAGTAAGCAGATCTGAAACAGTTGCCTTATATGCCGGCTCCAGTAATGATGAAAATACAGCAGAAATAAATACTCCGATACATATGGTAGTCAGGGTTACATCACCATTCATCATATTAATTAATATGAAAAGTATTCCGAGGCCTGAAAACCCGTCTCCGATCATCATCATAAGTCTTCTGTCGTATCTGTCAGCCAATGCACCTGCCGGTACACTTAAAATAAGAGTCGGCAGAAATCCAAGCAAAGTTACTAGTGCCATTCCGGCGGCACTGCCTGTCTTTTGAAATACATATACTAAAAGACCAAAGCTTGTCAGTCCTCCTCCTATTGCAGAAATAAATTGTCCTGTCCATAACACTAAAAATCGTTTCATTTTCTCCTCCTTAGACCGTCTGCCTGTCGGTAGCATTTTAAAAAATATAGTAACTGTCTCTATTGGAACAGTTACTAATTTTATCTGTTAAAAATAGGCTCCATAGCCTCTTTTAAGCTTCCCTTTTTCATATTAAGAAGAAGCTCGGTATTTGTAATAAACGCCTGTATCATTCTGCTACTTACTATTGGGTCAAATTTGTTTTTTTCATCAAAGGCTTCATTAGCATAGCTTAAAATCATCCTTATTGTATCTTCAGGGTACTCGGTATACATCAGGTTTTCTTTTATTCCATCGTTAATTATTTTGACATACAATGGAACAAGCTGATTGGTGAACATTTCCTGAATTTTAAAATGCATTAATGCATTCTGAGGTTTATGTGCCTGCTCAATAATCACATCTCCTGCTTTTGTGTCTACATTTGATGCAATTACTGTCAGAGTAAGCCTTTTAAAAACCGGAATTGACTCATCAAGTGCAACCTTCTTTGCATTGCTGATTGTTTTGTTAAGCACTCTTTCAATCATCGCATCAAGAATATCTTCCTTGCTTTTAAAATGATAATATAGAGTTCCCCTGGCTATTCCAATTTCTGCGAGAATATCATTTGTACTTGTATTATCATATCCTCTCTCATAAAACAGCCTCTCAGCAACATCTAGTATTTCATTTTTTCGCTCTGAAGCTTCTTTAACAATTCTCATAATTTGCAC
>JBJEQS010000298.1:0-7672 GCA_051881875.1 Oscillospiraceae bacterium | reverse complement strand
AGGCGGCTTTCAGCCGCCCAAACTTTTTTTGGAAAAAGTTTGACAAAAAACTTTTCTGAACGAATTGAAAGGCAGGGGCTTCGCCCCCGCACCCCCTGGAGTTTCGCCGTCTGCGGACGGCGACCAAAGGCTTTGCCTTTGGAAACCACCAGCTTTTTGAAAAAAGCTGGGCAAAAACTTTTGGTTTCGGATTTTGTTTTGTTTGTTCGGTTTATACTTACCCGAGCACTTTGATAAGATTGATACTGAAAAATGGAGGCGGCAATATGTGTTTATTCTGAAATTGCTTTTCTGAATGACTCTATTGCTCTTTCCGCATATGCCTGATATTTCAGCTTTTTATCCTTTATGCGATTTGGCAATTCGGGAAGTATTCCCATATTACAGCCCATAGGCTGAAAATTCTCTGCATTGTATTCATCACTTATATACGCTGTCAATGCACCGCACATTGTATCTCTCGGCAGTACAAGCGGCTTTTCGCCTTTTATATACCTTGACATATTTATACCTGCAAGAATTCCGCTCATTGCCGATTCAATATATCCCTCAACGCCTGTAATCTGTCCTGCAAAGAAAAGATTTTCACGCTTTTTCATTGCATAATTACTGTTAAGCAGCAATGGACTGTTTATAAATGAATTTCTGTGCATTACACCGTATCTTACAAATTCAGCATTTGCAAGACCTGTTATTTTTGAAAATACTCTTTTCTGTTCGCCGAATTTCAGATTTGTCTGAAATCCCACCAGATTATACATAGTTCCCTCACGGTTTTCCTTGCGAAGCTGTACAACCGCATAAGGACGTTTTCCCGTACGCTTGTCTATAAGTCCGACAGGCTTCAGAGGTCCGAACCTCATTGTATCCTCCCCACGCTTTGCAAGTACCTCAATAGGCATACAGCCCTCATATACCTTGAATGATTTCTTATCAAATTCCTTTAATTCAGCACTCTCTGCATTGATAAGTGCATTATAGAATTCAAGGTATTCCTCTTTATTCATGGGACAGTTTATATAATCCGCATCTCCTCTGTCATATCTTGACGCAAAAAAAACTAAATCCTTATCAAGACTGTCAAATGTCACGATTGGCGAGGCGGCATCAAAAAAGCTGAGATAATCCCCGCATATATCCGATATGCTCTTTGCAAGTGCATCTGACGTTAAAGGTCCTGTCGCTATTATAACATTGCCGTCAGGAATTTCCGTCACTTCCTCGCTTATAAGCGTGATATGCGGACTGGATTTTATCTTTTCGGTAATCATGTCAGAAAATTTTTCTCTGTCCACCGCCAATGCTCCGCCTGCTTCAACTGCTGTAGCCTTTGCACATTCAACAACAAGTGAGCCGAGCATTTCCATTTCAGTTTTAAGCAGACCTGCGGCTGAATCAAGCCTTGACGCTTTGAGAGAATTGGAGCAAACAAGCTCTGCAAGTCCCTGATAATGATGTGCCGGACTGTATTTAACAGGCTTCATTTCATATAATTCCGTATCTATGCCTGCATTCGCTAACTGCCATGCGGCTTCACAGCCGGCAAGTCCTCCGCCTATGATTTTTACCTTGTCACTCATTACAGACCTCTTTCATAGCCGCAGCCGGGCTTTTCACAGAGTATCTTTCCTGCTTTTCCGCCTTTTTTGAAAAGTGATGAGCCGCACTTGGGACATTTATCCTCGATAGGTGTATTCCATGTCATGAAGTTACATTCCGGATAGCTTTCACAGCCGAAGAAATTTCTGCCCTTTTTGGATTTCTTGGCGATTACTGTACTGCTGCAAAGAGGACATATACCCTTTGTAGCCTGAACAATTTTCTTTGTATTTGTACATTCAGGGAATCCCGAGCAGGCAAGGAATTTTCCGAAACGTCCTATTTTTATAACCATCATTTTGCCGCATACATCGCATACAACATCTGTTTTCTCATCAGGAACTTTTACACGCTTGCCCTCCATAGCCTTTTCAGCTTTTTTGAGAGTATCATCAAAATCATCATAAAATTCTGAAAGCGTTTCTCTCCATTCCTTGCCGCCGTTTTCAATTTCATCAAGGTCAGATTCCATCTGAGCGGTAAATTTTGCATCGACGATATGCTTGAAATGTTCTTTCATAAGGTCTGTCACAACTTCACCGAGAACAGTCGGCTTGAGCTGTTTTCCGTCACGCTCAACGTAATGCCTTGCGGTTATGGTTGTAATAGTCGGAGCATAAGTACTTGGTCTGCCTATACCATTTTCTTCAAGTGTCTTGATGAGTGTGGCTTCTGTAAATCTTGACGGCGGCTGAGTGAAATGCTGATTGCCCTCAATAGATTTAACCTTTATTATATCGCCGACCTCTATTGCAGGGAGAATTTTATTTTCCTCCTCATCACTGCTGTCCTTTGACTCCTCATAGAGTACAGTAAATCCGTCAAATTTTACTGCATATCCCGATGATTTAAATGTACAGCCCGCAGCTTCAATATCCGCTGAAACTGTATCATGCAGAGCATTAGCCATCTGACTTGCAATAAATCTCTCCCATATAAGCTTATAGAGCTTGTACTGGTCCGTTGTGAGATTAGCCTTTACTCTGTCAGGAGTAAGGTCAGGCATTGACGGTCTGATAGCTTCATGGGCGTCCTGAGCATTTTTCTTGCTCTTGAATACTCTCGGAGATGACGGGAGATAATCCTTGCCATATTTCTGCTCAATGTATTTTGCGGCGGCGTCCTGAGCCTCTGCGGATATTCTGAGGCTGTCTGTTCTCATATATGTTATAAGACCTACAAAGCCTATTCCGTCAATTTCTATACCCTCATAAAGCTCCTGAGCGGCTTTCATGGTTCTTCTTGACTGGAAGCCCATTCTTCTTGAAGCCTCCTGCTGCAAAGTTGAAGTTATGAAAGGCGGTGCCGGATTTTTCTTTGTAACTCTCTTTTTTACAGATGCAACTTTAAATTCAGCATCTTCAAGTCTTGCAAGTATCTCATCAGTCTGCTCCTTGGTTGAAAGTTCAGCCTTTTTGCCGTCTATGAGAGCAAGCTTTGCGGAGAATATCTTTCTGCTTGACGGTGCAGAAACCTTTGCGTCAATTGTCCAGTATTCCTGCGGAGTAAATTTCCTGATTTCATTTTCCCTGTCAACAATTATTCTTACAGATACGGACTGTACACGTCCTGCTGAAAGACCTCTCTTAACCTTTTTCCAGAGGAACGGACTCAACTGATAGCCGACTATTCTGTCGATTATACGTCTTGCCTGCTGAGCATTTACAAGGTCTATATCAATTTTATGAGGATTCTGCATACCCTGCTGAATACCTGTCTTTGTAATTTCATTGAAAGCAACCCTGTTATTATCGTTTATGTCAAGTCCGAGCATGGTTGCGATATGCCATGAAATAGCCTCTCCCTCACGGTCAGGGTCAGTTGCGAGATAAATTTTATCGCATTTCTTAGCATACTTCTTTAGTTCCTTTATAACATCCTCTTTGCCTTTCATATCGGCATACTGAGGCTCAAAATTATTTTCAAAATCAACACTTATTTTCGACTTAGGCAAATCTCTTACATGGCCCATTGAAGCGATAACTTCATAGCCGTCACCGAGATATTTTTTAATAGTTTTAGCCTTAGCCGGAGATTCCACTATAACCAAATCTGCCATTGTTTTCCCCTTAATTTATAATATTTATTTATAGACAACAGCATGAATTCAGAAATTTATGTCTTGCTGAATTTATGCCTTTATTAAAATCCGCATATAAGCGGAATTTTCAGTTTAATTCATAAGCCTTTCCGGGAAGACATTTCACAATGCCCTCTATTTCCATATCTGTTAATTTAAGATACATGGAAGGTATATCATTATCTGTCGCCGCTGCGATTTCATCAATATATTTCATACCGTCCCTGAGGAAAAGGACTATTTTTTTCTGTTCTGCATCAAGAGCGTCATAATTAACAGAAGAACTGCTTTTTTCATCACCTGACTGAACATTATCCGTTTCGCTTTCAGATGTATCCTGTACAATATCAGATTTTTTTCTTGTATGATGTACAACCGCCTTATCAGTTTTCTCTGATGTGAATACAGAGGTTTCACTTGCAGCTTCATAATAATCAGTGCCGATATTTAATGACGATAGTTTATGAGTACAATTTGTATAATATTCATATATTATATCCAGATGGCTGAATACAGGCGTTGCACCGTCACGCAGAAATTTTATTACACCGCTGTATCTTTTGTCGAATATATCAGCCGGAGGAATACAGAATAAATCCCTCCCCTGTTCAACTGCGAATTCAGCCGTTATAAGCGAACCGCTGGTATATGATGCTTCCACAACAAGAGTACCAAGACTTATGCCGGAAAGTATTCTGTTTCTTTTCGGAAAATTTGATGAAAGAGGCTTTGTTCCGGGAAGACATTCCGAGAGTATCAGTCCATGAGCCGCAACAGCCTTTTTGCTTTTTGTATTTTCCTTCGGATAATCCACATCAATTCCGCATCCGATTACTGCAATGGTTTTACTGCCGTTCATAATTGCTGAACGATGTGCAACCGAATCTATTCCAAGTGCGAAACCACTTGCGATTACAATGCCGATTTTGGCAAGTTCAGCACATATCTTTTCGGCTGCTCTGATGCTGTACGCTGACGGATTTCTTGTACCCACAACTGTTATGCATAAATCATCAGCCACTGACAAATCACCTTTTGCAAAAAGTATAATCGGAGGATTTGAAATATTTTTAAGCTGTTTCGGATATTTTTCACTGTAAAAGCTTAAAATCCTTATATCCTTTTTGGCACAGTTTTCAATTACACAGCTGCACTGCTTTAAATGCGTTGTTTTAACAGCATTCTTCTCCTTTTCAGACAGAAAATCATTATTTCCTGCTTTAAGGGAATTATATGCGTTCTCAGGATTTTTAAAACGCTGAATTATCTCCCATATTTTAAAATTTGCAGTTCCGAATGTCATAACCAGCCACAGACAATATTCAAGGTAATCCATATAACCCCCCTCATTCCTTATCAGAAGTCATTTCCCAGAATATAATGCCTGCCGCCATTCCTGCATTCATTGAATTTATGTTTCCGTTCATTTTTATGGTAACAGGAATATCGCACATATCAGCAATTCTGTCAGGAAGACCGCTTCCCTCATTGCCGATAAGCACAGCACCTCCGTCCGAAAAGCTGCATTTTACAAGACTCACAGCCTCGCCGGATACTACTGCTGCATATGTTTTTATGCCAGACAATCTGAACTGATTTATTACATACTCAATATCCAGACCATGCCATATGTTCATTCTGAATACTGAACCCATGGTTGAGCGTATGGTTTTCGGGCTGTATACATCACATGATTCCGAAAGTATCACGCCATCAAGCCCCATTGCATCGGCAGTACGGATAATAGTACCGATATTGCCGGGGTCTTGCAGCTGATAAAGAACAGCATATTTTCCGCCTTTTTTCAGAACGGAGGAAAGGTCGGGCATTTCTTTTATCTTACATACCGCAAATATTCCCTGAGTTTTCTCAGTGCATGAAATTCTGTTGCCAAGCTCATTTGAAATAATAATCGGTTTTACTCCCTTCAAATCAGCCTGCGACATAATATCGGAATACTTGTCATAACACTGCTGTGTAATCATAAGGCAATGGATACTGATATTCTCATTGAGAGCGTCCTGAACGATACGCATACCTTCGATAATGAAAAGTCCTGACTGCAAACGTTCCTTTTTGCTTTCGGAAAGTTTTTTATAGAGTTTTATAAATCTGTTATCCTTTGAAGTAATTATTTCCAATCGGCAGACCTCCTGAACAGATTATGAGGTTTAACTGTACATATACAGCATGGCAGCAGAAATATATATTCTGCTGCGGTTAAGTATATATATCGGATAAACACTAAACAAAAACACGCTCTAATCGATTTGAAAAGAGCGTGTTTATTAACGGATTAAAGAGCTGCCTTAGCCTTTTCAACGATTGCTGTAAAACCTGCAGGGTCATTGATAGCAATTTCAGAGAGCATCTTTCTGTTGAGAGTGATGCCTGCCTTTTTAAGACCGTTCATGAGTGTTGAATAATTCATGCCGTTCATCTTAGCAGCAGCTGAAATTCTTGTAATCCAGAGCTGTCTGAAATTACGTTTTTTCTGTTTTCTTCCTATATAAGCATAATTGCCTGATTTCATAACGGCCTGTTTAGCCATCTTGAAATGTTTGCTCTTAGCACCCCAGTAGCCCTTAGCAAGCTTGAGAGTTTTATTTCTTCTCTTGCGAGTCATCATTGCACCCTTTACACGTGCCATAATTTATACCTCCATATATGTTCAAATTAGATTTTTTAAGAATAAGTGATAAAAAGCCGGATTACAGCCTTTACCGCAGATTACATATAAGGAACGAGTTCCTTGATTGTAGCAGTATTTGCTGAAGATGCGATGCCTGCATTTCTTGCAATTCTCTTACGCTTTGTATCCTTCTGAGTAAGTCTGTGTCTTTTATTTGTATGCTGGTATTTAACCTTGCCATTCTTAGTAACTTTAAAACGCTTCTTAGCGCCTGAATGGGTTTTAACTTTAACCTTCTTTGCCATGTTGAAAGTCCTCCTTAGAATAATATTTTACTTTGATGATTTAGGAGAAACAAACATTACAAGACTGCGTCCCTCCATTTTAGCCGGTTTTTCAACAGTACCAACTTCGCTGCAAGCCTCTTTGAAACGGTCCATAAGTTCCATTCCGAGTTCAGGGTGAGCGATAGCACGTCTGCGGAATCTTACGGAAACCTTTAATTTATCACCAGATTTGAGGAATTTTGATGCCTGATTGACCTTAGTTTCAAAGTCATGAGTATCAATGGTGGAAAACATACGTATTTCCTTTACATCAACAACCTTCTGATTCTTTCTTGCTTCTTTTTCACGCTTTGTCTGTTCAAAGCAGTATTTGCCGTAATCCATAATGCGACAAACAGGCGGTGTTGCCTGCGGAGCTATCTTGACGAGGTCAAGATTTTTTTCGAAAGCGATTTTCTGAGCTTCCTTGGCAGAAAGTATGCCAAGCTGATTTCCGTCAACGTCGATTACACGGATTTCTTTATCCCTGATTTCTTCGTTGATTTGCAGTTCTTTGTTGCTAATAACCAGCACCTCCAAAGCTAATTGATTAATTTTAAAATAAAAAAATGAGTACAGACCCAGTCAGCACTCATACATAGATATACACATTTAAGTATATATTTAAGTATTGACCATACCGATAACTCACATCGTATGGTGAGAACTGAAAGTCCTGCTTTATTTTACCTGAATTATTATACAGCATATCCGATGATATGTCAAGTGAAATTTTTATTTTTAACAATTTGTTAACATTTAATATAACGTGAGTTCGTAAACTGAAAACTACATACGACGACTCTCAGTCACCCAAACTTTTTGAAAAAAATCAACAAAAACTTTTTAACGTGAGTTTGATGGATTATTTTTGTAGGGGCGACCATTGGTCGCCCGTTGTGGTTTATTGTGAATTTTATTATTTCTGTTTTGCGAACTGCGTTCGCCCGTTTGCTGATATTTCATATCAGCAAATCAGTCGGCTTTCAGCCGCCCAAACTTTTTTTGGAAAAAGTTTGACAAAAAACTTTTTTG
>JBJEQS010000297.1:0-1804 GCA_051881875.1 Oscillospiraceae bacterium | reverse complement strand
GCCCAACCTTTTTTTATAAAAAGGTTGCCAAAAAACTTTTTTGGAACGATTGAAGAGCGGGGGCAAGCCCCCACACCCCCATTTCGCTCATTCGAGCGACCAAAGGCTCTGCCTTTGAAAACCGCAAGCTTTTGAAAAAGCTTGACCAAAACTTTTGTCTTTTGGTTGTCGAACTCACATTATTTTAAAAATTGATTTGCGTGTATAACACTGCAACTATATTGCAATAATCCAATATTTATGTTATACTTTAATCAGTGATAAAAAATATTTTTGGGAGATAATTATGATTTACAATAATGTACTTGAAGCAATAGGTCATACACCGATGATAAGACTTAACAAGATGAATAAACCGGAAAATGCGGAAATTCTTGTGAAATTTGAGGGACTCAATGTAGGAGGTTCGATAAAAACCAGAACTGCATACAACATGATTAAGCGAGCCGAAAAAGAGGGTATTATCAATGAAAATACAGTCATTGTTGAGCCCACAAGCGGCAATCAGGGTATCGGTCTTGCACTTGTCGGTGCTGTAAAAGGCTATAAAACAATTATCATTATGCCTGATTCCGTAAGCGAAGAACGCAGAAAACTTGTAAAACATTATGGTGCGGAAGTAATCCTTATACATGATGCAGGAGATATTGGAGAATGTATAAATGAATGTTTGAAGACAGCTCTCAGAATGGCTGAAGAAGATGAAAATGTTTTTGTTCCTCAGCAGTTTGCAAACATAAATAATACAAATGCTCATAAATATCACACTGCACTTGAAATACTTGAACAGACAGCAGGAAAAATTGATGGTTTCTGCTCCGGAATAGGTACAGGCGGAACTATAACAGGTATCGGTGAAACTCTCAAATCCCAGTATCCCGATATTGAAATATGGGCTGTTGAGCCTGAACACGCCGCAATACTCGCAGGCGGAACTGTCGGAACTCATCTGCAAATGGGAATTGGTGACGGCATTATCCCTGATATACTTAACCGCAATATATATGACAATATATACATAGTAACCGATGAGGAAGCTTTGCAGACTGCAAAAGACCTTGCAGCAAAGGAGGGTATCATGTGCGGTATTTCAAGCGGAACAAATGTTGCCGCCGCACTCAAATTAGCTGAAAAACTCGGAAAGGGAAAAACCGTTGTAACAATTCTGCCTGATACCGCTGAAAGATATTTTTCAACCCCTTTATTTGAAGATTAATCCTATAAAAATTTATAAGTCCCGAATGTATTGTTACATCAGGGACTTATTTTATCTGTTTTTGAAATAATAAAATTTTATAAAAAATTTCTTTAATTTATGTGACTTTTTTGTTGTCTGAATCGTATTATTTATATAAACTCAAAATTTAAGGAGGATTATTATGAACAGAAAAAAATTATCAGCAATTATTCTTTCACTTGTTATGTCAATGTCAGTATGTATTCCATATAACATTTATGCAGAAACATCAACAACAACTTCATATACAGATGAAAGCGGAAATACTGTATATGTTACCGAGGACGGATTTGAGTACATAATTGAAAATGACGAAATTACAATCATCAAGTATACCGGTGATGCTGTGGATTTGACTATCCCTGATTATATTGATGGTTTGCCGGTTACTGTACTAAAAGGGTTAACTCCTAACGGTATACTGGAAAAAGACTGTACTGAAACTGTTACTGTACCAAGTACAGTAAAAACATTATGGCGTACATTTCAAAACAGTAAAACACTAAAAAATGTTAGAACTTGTTCTCATAGACGATTTAAAAGCAAATGAGAGTGAGAAATATAAAT
>JBJEQS010000296.1:0-1806 GCA_051881875.1 Oscillospiraceae bacterium | reverse complement strand
CTTAAAACCGGAGGCGGCGACTCGCCGCAAAAAGCTTGACCAAAACTTTTTCTTTGGGTTATCGAACTCACGTTACTTAATTGCAAGACGCATAAACAGTACCGGAATACATATCCTTGCCGTTAGCTTTGAACATTTCTGATACATTTACAATCTGCCAGCCTTGTTCTTTCATATATGGAGCAAGATATTCCATAGCTTCAGCAGTGGTGCTGTATGTTTCATGCATAAGAACTACCTGATTACGCAGAGTACCATCATTCATCTTTGAAACAATTTTGTCAATCATCTGCTGAGCTGTTGCGTTGTTCCAGTCCTGAGAATCTACTGAACAGGTGATAAGAGGAGCATAGCAATTAGCCTTTACATTATCATTTACAGCGAGATAAGGAGGTCTGATGAGGAAATTCTTTCCGCCTGTTATGCCATTGAGCAGATTAATGGTAGTGTTTACTTCGTTTCTTATTTCATCAGCAGAGAGATTTGAGAGGTCAGGATGAGTATAAGTATGGTTTGCGACTTCACAGCCCATATCGAAAGCTCTCTTGATTTCAGCTTTATTGTTATCATTTATTCTGTTGCCCCAGTAGAAGAATGTTGAATGGAAACCATTTTCTTCAAGAGCGTTGAGAATTCTTGTTGATGAATCGGTTGAAGCATTTCCGACAGGGCCATCATCAAAACAGATTGCAACCATAGGCTTTGATGTATCAATCCATGAAATATCAGCATTATTTTCCCATATACCATACTGTGTGGGTTCTGATTTATTTACTGTATCGGCAGGATTTACAGGAGTTTCAGGATTTTCGGGAGTTTCAGGAGTTTCCGGCTGTTCAGGTTCATTTGAAGCTGTAAGAATAATATGCTTGAGCATTACAAGGTCAAGCACATTTACAGTGCCGTCACCAGATATATCTGCCGCAGAGGAATCAGCGTCAGATGTCATTCCGAGTATATATTTTTTGAGGTCGAGAATATCCTTTATATCAACTGTTCCGCTGAGGTTTACATCGCCTTTCTTGCCGGATGATGAAATTGAAACAGGATTTTTAACGCCTTCCTTTGCACCTATTGCTTCATCAACATAGAAATCTGAAAGACTGTCAGGCATTTCAACATACATAAGCATATTGCTTGCACCTTCAGGAATAGTGAATGAGGTATTTTCAAGCTTAACCCATTCGCCCTTTTCTCCTGAAGCGGAAGCTATTTCAACATAGTTGTCTTCGCCTGACGCATCAGTATACTGTAATGTGAGCTGGAAATCATCGCTGCTCTTTGTATCCTGCATAACGCAGGCACTTAAACTGTAGGTATTTCCCGGAATAAATATGTTTGAGCTGAGGTTATATGAAGCTCCCTGCCAGTTGTCAGCACGATTTGTAACATATATTGAACCGTTTCCGGATACAGAAGCATTTGTGCTTGCTGATACAGAAGCATCACCTCTCGGTTGCCAGCCGTCAGCACCGCTTTCAAATGTATGATGGAAATAATAGCCGTTGTCATCGGGTTCAACAGGAGTAACAGGTTCAGACGGCGGAAGTTCTTCATTGATAGCAATATTGTTTTTGTAAACATTTGCTTCGCCGCTGCTCTGATAGCCTTCAACATTGAGTGCAACTTCATAGAGGTTGCCCATTTCCATGCCTAACTTTTCCCATTCCTTGAAATGTTCTGTAACGGATATTACTCCGCTGTCACGCTTTGTTCTGCGGACGCTCCAATACTGTTCAAATGTGGTATTTCCATCAATTGACGGCTGATTTACACGAGTTGTCTGATAAACGTCATATTCAGCAC
>JBJEQS010000295.1:0-1808 GCA_051881875.1 Oscillospiraceae bacterium | reverse complement strand
AAAAGTTTTTTGTCAAACTTTTTCCAAAAAAAGTTTGTGCGAACGGAGTTCGCAGAACAGGAACAATCAAATTTCCAGTAAACCATAACAGGCGACCAATGGTCGTCCCTGCAAAATAAAAAAGTTTGTGCGAACGGAGTTCGCAGAACAGAAACAATCAAATTTCCAGTAAACCATAACGGGCGACCAATGGTCGTCCCTGCAAAATAAAAAAGTTTGTGAGAACGGAGTTCGCAGAACAGAAACAATCAAATTCCAATCAAGCCGCAATGGGCGAATGAGTTCGCTCATACAGATAAAACAAATGAAAAGGAGATTTTTTATGAGGAAAACAAAAATTGTATGCACAATAGGCCCGTCAACTGATAATGATTCAGTTATGCGTGAACTCATGCTCGCCGGTATGAATGTCGCAAGATTCAACTTTTCACATGGCGATTATGAAATGCATAAAAGACGTTTTGAACAGGTCGAAAGACTCAGAAATGAACTCGGTCTGCCTGTCGCCACTATGATGGATACAAAAGGCCCTGAAATAAGGCTCGGAAGATTTGTTGATGACAAGCCTGTCGAAATCAAGGACGGCGATATATATACTCTCACTACAAGAGATGTATTGTGCGATGATAAAACAGGCAGTATCTCATTTAAAAAACTCCCTCAGGATATAAGCATAGGTACTAAAATCCTTATAAATGACGGCGTTATCGAACTCAAAGCCGAAAGCGTGACAAGCACTGATATTACCTGCCGTATCATTCATGGCGGAAAACTTTCAAATAACAAGGGGATAAATGTCCCCGGAATAAAGCTTTCAATGCCTTATCTCAGCGATGCGGATATGAATGACCTCGAATTCGGTGCAAAAATGGGATATGATTTTATTGCGGCAAGCTTTGTAAGAACATCTGCCGATATAAACTATCTCCGCAAATTTACACAGAGCCTTGGCTGGTTCAATGTCCGTATTATCGCAAAAATTGAAAACCTTGACGGCGTTGAGAATATCGCTGAAATACTTGAGGCTTCCGATGGAATCATGGTCGCAAGAGGAGATATGGGCGTTGAAATACCGTTTGAACAGATTCCGGCAATACAGAAGGAAATTATCAAGGACGGCTACAATGCCGGCAAACAGGTTATCACTGCAACCCAGATGCTTGAATCCATGATTTCAAATCCACGTCCGACAAGAGCCGAAATTACTGACGTTGCCAATGCTATATATGACGGTACAAGTGCCATAATGCTTTCAGGCGAAACAGCCGCAGGTGCTTATCCGATTGATGCAGTAAAGACTATGGCTCTTATCGCTGAAACTACTGAGAAAAATATTGATTATAAAAAAAGATTCGCAATGCGTAAAGGTGCGGATAATTCAAATATCGCCAATGCGATTGCTCATGCAACTGTAACAACGGCTCATGACCTCAATGTAAAGGCAATAATCACTGTTACAAAGACTGGTTCAACCGCAAGACTTATCTCGAAATATCGTCCTGACGCACCGATTATAAGCTGTACAACGAATGAAACAGTATGCCGTCAGATGAATATGTCATGGGGTGTATCTCCGCTGATTATCGATGAAAAGACGAACAGTGATGAACTTTTTATGACAGCTGTTGAAGCCGCAAAGAATTCCGGATATGTAAAAAACGGCGACCTTGTAGTAATTACAGCAGGAGTGCCGCTTGGAGTGTCGGGAACAACTAATCTTATGAAGGTTGATATTGTAGATTAGCGGCAAGCTGGCGGCACCTTGCCGCCAGCTTTTTTGAAAAAAAGCTGGGCAAAAAACTTTTGGT
>JBJEQS010000294.1:0-7732 GCA_051881875.1 Oscillospiraceae bacterium | reverse complement strand
ATTCTAAATATTCTTTTGTTTTTTCGGCTGTCTACTTGACAGGGGGCACTTCATCCATACAGGGCGGTAATATTTTAAAGGAGAGTTGATTATTATGAATAATTTGTCAATCAGAGTAGACAACGGAAACAGAACTATTGAAGTTAATGACAGCGGTGAAACAATTCTTTTAAAGCTTGGTGACGAGAGTTTTATTGCAAAACTTGAAAATCTTGTGTCCAAGATGATTGAAAAGACATCAAATGTAAAAAGTGATGAAGAAGCAAGAAAGGCTGTTGAACCAATCAGACAGGAAATGCTTGATGGAATTATCGAACTTTTCGGAGCAAATTCAATCAAGAAGATTTTTGGTGATGTTGAACCTCATTCATTGCTTATTTTAGATTTTCTTTTCCAGCTGATACCGTTTGTTGAGGAATTTACAAGCAAGCGTGAAGCAATTTACAGCAAATACAGCCCCAAACGCAAAGGAAATGCTAAATAATGTATAACATAATACTTGACAGTCTGCCGACCGATTATGACGGATATTTAATCCGTACGGATTTCAGAATATATTTGCAGATTGCTGAATGCCTTTCAGATAATGAATTAACAAACGAAGAGAGCATATCTACAGCATTATGGCTTTTATACGGCAAATCACAGCCGCCTCTTGAAACAGCATATAACGGTCTTTTATGGTATCTGCACATAGCTGATGAACCATACAGCCCCGAAGAAAAAAATACGTCAGAGCCGTGTATATCATTTGAAATAGATTCAGGCAGAATATACACGGCTTTTAAACGTTTTTACAATATCGACCTCAATTCCGCAAATCTCCACTGGCTTGAATTTCTGTATATGCTGAAAGATATGGGCGAATGTGCATATACCACCGTTGCTGAAATCCGTTCAAAATCGCTGAAAAACATGAGCAGAGAACAGAAAAAGGATATTTCAAAGCTTAAAGAAAAATACAGCTTAAAAGCCTTGAAACCAAAGCTTTCTGCCGATGAAAAGCAGCAGATTGAGTACATCAAATCACTTTCCAGGGAAGGAGGTTAAAAAATGACCAAGTCCGACGGCTCTATACGCATTGATACAACCATAAATACTTCAAATTTTACTGAAAAAATTGAAAAAATGAAAGCTGCCATGCAGAATTTTGCAGGGATTTCAAATCAGGCTTTTACAAATCAGAGCAAAGCAATAATATCATATCAGGCTAAAATTCAGCAGACAGAAGCAGAAATATCAAGGCTTACTCAGCAGATGAACATTCTTAGAAGTCAGCCTGTAACAAATTCAACTATTGAAAATCTGAAAGTCAGCATTGCTCAGACTGAAAAAGAAATACAGAAAGTTACGGATTTAATTAAGAATCTTAAAAATCAGACCGGTGATGTGAAATTAATGACAAAGTTTTCTTCACAGATTGATGAAGCTAAAATGAAACTTTATCAGCTTGATGAGAAAAGAGCAGCAATGCTTAATGCGGAGGTTTCTGCCATCACTCCTGCCGGATTAAATCAGGACGACTATATTGGCACAGCTGAAAAAAATCTTCAGAAAACAAGTTCAGAATGGAGAAATATCAATAAGGAAATTCAGAAAACTGAATCAGAAATAGTTAAGTATAAGCAGAAACTTGATGAAGCAAGTAAAATCAAGGGAATTAATACTGCTGATTATTCAGCGGCACAGAAAAAACTTGACAGCCTTAATTCAAAACTTGATACTTACAGAAGCAAGCTGCAAAATGCTGAAAAATCTGAAAAAAATAAAATTTCCGATAAATTTGCGGCTCTTTCAGAACGTGTTGACAAAGCAAATGCAAAGCTTAAAGAGTATAATCAGCAGATGTCACAGGCTGGAGAAAAAACTGAAAAGACCAAAAACAAGACCTCTGCACTTAATACGGGCATTAATACACTTATGTCATCAATGAAAAAACTTGCTCTTGTATTCGGTGTTACATTCAGCGTAAGACAGCTTTATAACTGGTCAAAGGCATGGAAAGATGCTTATAAGGTACAGCTTCAGTCTGAAACTCAGGTTGCCACTACCATGCTTAACAGTACAAATGCAACTCTTGAAAATGTTCAGGCAATCAAGGAACTGGCATCTGCACAGCAACGTCTTGGTGTTGTCGGTGATGAAGTACAGCTTGCAGGTCTTCAGCAGCTTGCTGTATATTCAGATGAAGCTGATACTTTGAAAAAACTTCTTCCTGCAATGAATAACCTTGCTGCACAAAGATATGGATATGTTGTAACAACGGAAAATGCAAAATCCGTTGCTGATTTATTCGGAAAAGCTTTGCAGGGCAATACAGCAATGCTCAAAAGAAACGGCTTTGCTTTATCGGAATCACAGGAAAATATATTCAAATATGGTACTGAATCAGAGAGAGCCGCATTGCTTGCTGAAATGGTTTCAAAAAATATCGGCAATATGAATGAAGCACTTGCAAGCACTGATATAGGAAAACAACAGCAGTTAGCCAATACAGTCGGCGATTTAAAAGAGTTGTACGGCAATATTGTTTCAAAGATTTATACTCTTATGATACCGGCATTGAATAAGCTTGTAACACTGCTTACCAATATCGGAAATCTTGCACTTGATGGATTAAGGTCCGTTTATAAACTTCTCGGAAAGGATTTTGATACAACAAATCTTTCAATCGGTTCTATGGCAGGAGATATTGATACTGCAACTGATTCCGCTGAAAATCTTGCTGACGCTGTATCGGACGTTGAAAAGGCTTCAAAGGGAGCGTTGGCTTCATTTGATGAACTTGAAGTAATCGGAAAGTCTGACAATCCTTTTAATGATGAAACAGCTGATAATCTCTATGATACTGCAAACAGTTCAGTTAATGCAAATTCTGCTATGTCTGACCTCAAAGAAACAACAGATGAACTTGACCTTTCATCATCAAAGTTATATCAGTCATTGAAAAAATTATGGGAGGTTCTTAAACCTTTTGCTGAAAATATCGGTGAAGGTCTGGCATGGTTCCATAAAAATGTCCTTGTACCTTTGGGTACATGGACTGTAAATAAAGCTGTTCCTGCATTTCTTGATTTGCTTTCATCAGCCATCGGTTTCCTGAATGCCGTTATTGAAGTATTCAAACCTCTCGGATTGTGGCTGTGGGAAGAATTCCTTAAACCGCTTGCAAGCTTTGCCGGTGACCTTGCAATATCAGCTATTAAGGGCATTGCCAATGCAGTTCAGGGACTGACAAATTTCATAACTGAAAATAAAGATGAAATAGAAACATGGATTCCTGTTTTTTCAGGAATAGCAGCCGGACTTGCAACAGCTTTTGCATTTAAATGGATAACAGGTCTTGCACCAAAATTTGCAAAGATTACAGCACTTATTCTTAAATTTTCAGGCAAGGTAAAGTATCTTTATAATGCGTTTATGGCTCTTGCAGGAGTAAACGGCATTATAGGCGGTATAGGTGCATCAATAAGTGCATTATGGCTTACATTCAGAAATTTTATGACAGGGCTTTCACCGCTTGCCAAAATAGGTGTTACGATTACAGCACTTGCCGCAACAATTACAACAGCATATTCAGCATTTAAAAAGCTGTCGGACGGAAGCATATCACTTGGAAAGGCAATTGCCAATATATCAGTTGTGGCTGTTCCTGCCGGAGTTGCTTTATATGCAATGTTAGGACCAATAGGTGCAGTAGCTGTGGCTCTGGGTGCATTAATAGGAGCATTTGCAGGAGCAGCTTCGGCACAAAAAGAAATGGCACAGGAAATGGTCACAAATGCTGTATTTGACGGAATAGGCACTCCGATTACTGAATATTCCAATACAATAAAAGGTCTTGCCGATACAATTTCAAATGAACAAAGCAGAATTTTAGAACTTGGAAATTCAATTGAAATGAATAATCAAACTATTGATGATAATCTTACAAATTTAAGTATGCTTATGGGTTCAGTAAAAGCGACTGGTGACCTGACAGAAGAAAGTGCTAATAAAATAATTGAAAGTTTTAATGCTGTTGCAGATGGAATAAGTGAAAATTTATCTCTTGGTACTCAGGGAATTATTGAGGGACTTGGAACATCATTCAATGATTTAGCCGGAGCTTCAGGAAGTATGGTTTCTGAAATGCTGTCACAACTGTATCTGTTGCAAAGTGAAGGTGACGCTTATCTTGCAACACTTAAATCTGATTTCGCAGAGGCAGAAATGGCAATGTTAAATCTCGACCCTAATAGTGCAGAATATGAAGAAGCCGCTAAAAAAGTTGAAGATTTAAGAAAAGAAATTACAGAGTATAGTATGATAACAAATGATGCAGTTACTTCAGCTGATATGATGCAACAGTCACTGGACAATTTAAGTGATGAAAAAATTGACCTTATGAATGTATCAACCGCTTCTCAATGTTTAACGGATATGGCTGCAAATTATAAGCAAGCTATGGATGACTTAAAAAATGCAAACAGTTTAGCTGTGAAAAGTATTGAAAACGAAAAAGAAGCATTGAAATACAGGCAAGGCTTTCTTAGTGCAGATGATATACAATTTTTTAATGACCTTTCAAAACTTGTCGATGAAAATTACACCTCACAAGAACAAGAACTGACAACAACATTTAAGAATGTTAATTCAAAAATAGAGAAACAGCTTACAAAAAGCATTGATGATGCAATGATTGATGCACAAGCTGAAGCAAGTCAGGGTATCACTGGATATTTTAATTATTTGGGTGCTTATATAAAAACAATAGGAACTGATAAAACAGCAGACCAGTATTTACATGATACTCTTTACGATTCTGTAGCTGGTGAAACTATAAAAGCATTGCAGGACGCAGAAACTGTAATTAACACCGAAGCCAATATGCTTGGGCTTAATGTAGTTGATGGAGTAATAAGTGGCATTAATGACAATGCTGATAATGCCAAATCCGCAATAGATGATGTTTCAAATGCAATGCAGACAGAGTTTAAAGAAAAAAATGATATTCATTCTCCGTCAAAGGTATATGATGAATATGGTATGTACATTGTGCAGGGGCTTTCACAAGGTATCAGCAATAATGCAGTCATTGCAATAACATCTGTTGCACAGCTTATGAGCAATATGCTTGATGTTTCCCAATCAGGTCTTGGCAACCTTGTAAATGCATTTAATTCAGCATTTGACAGCGTTTTAAATTCAATGCAGAATTTCAATTACAATATGATAACAGGCATTAAGGATACGCTGAATACAATTATTTCAGATTTGAATACAATGTTTGGCGGAATAAATGCGGTGCAGTTTGAACTGCCTATGGGTACAGGTCATTTTGGTGTTGATATACCAGCAATTCCACATCTTGCAACAGGCGGACTTATACCGCCACGTTCTGAATTTATGGCTGTGTTGGGCGACAACAGACGGGAAAACGAAATAGTTTCACCTGTAAGTGCTATGAAACAGGCGGTTATGGAAGCTATATCGGAAAGCGGTATTTCATCAGACCGACCGATAAATCTGTATCTTGACGGAGAAATTTTATTTTCTTCAATGCGTGACAAAAACAGACAGTATGTAAAACAGACGGGGAAATCAGCGTTTTAATCAGCGTATTCACCCAAATATATTATGTTATCAAGATTTTGTTCAAAAGAATATTCATCTTTTAAAACTTCATGATAAGCAATAGGCAAACCATTTTCTAACCAATAAAAATTTATTTTATTAGCATTCTCATATTTTAAACAAATATCAGTCACACTTGTCATAATTTTCAATTTATTTAATTCAACAAATGTTGCTTTGTAATCATCAGAGGTATTGAAGTTTTCAAAATTTAATGTTACTTTAATTTCATTTGTTTCAGAATTTACAAGAGATTCGCAATAAAAATCATTTAATTGAAATCTTTCAATGTTTTTTACTTTTTCAGGAAAACAAGCATCATAATAATCCCTAAAATTATTGTTTTCCCATATTATTCCTAAATCATTGCTTAAAGAAATTGTTTTGGGCATAAAATCATCATTTTTCTTATCGCATACAACAAATGCAATTTCTTCTTCATCAAGTGACCAAACAATAAATATTGAATTATAATCTTTGTATTCATTTAAAATGTTTGAGTAACTATCAACTAAATTCTCTATTTGTTGAATTTCTGAATTTTTGATATCCAATTTTACGTTTAAACAGATTAAAGTTTCTTCTTCATTTAAAATTTCACACTCATATTCTTTGTTTTCAGAAACTGTTGTGGTTTCTTCTGTTTCAGTGGCAATAGTGGTTGTTTCAGAAACAGTTGAATTTTCCTCTCGTTCAACACAACCAACACTAATAACCATAGCAAATGCAAGCAAACTTATAATAAATTTTCTCATAATTACAGTTCCTTTCAATATAAAATAGTAATTAAATTATATATTACTTTGTAATAAAAGTAAATAAATATAGAAAAAATCGTAATTTTGCACATATATATCCACAAATATTTATTTGAATTTCACATAAGGAGGTATGCAGATGGCATTTGAGGGATATTTGATAAAGGATATGAATAACAATATTTTCCCATTATATATTACATCATATAAGATATCTCCGTCACAGGAACAGGAAGTGGAATCATATGTTGATACAAATGGTTTTCTTCATACTGAAACCGCATCGCACAAGCGAACAAAAATTGAAATAACGCTTGATGACCTTGATTCAGATAATATTTCAAACGTTCTCAGGTTCTTTCCAAGTATGAAAAATACAGTGCTTACATACTGGAATGACAAGTCTATGGAGTATCAGACAGGCACTTTTTATATTCCGAATTACACACTGGAATATGACTATTACACTGAAACAACCATTTATTATAAGCCGTTAAGTATTTCTTTTATTGAATATTAGGAGGTGATGAAATGCTTGAAACAAGCGAGGAATTAAAGCAGTTGTACAGCACTGACGGCAATACAAAGGAAATCTATATATCCGTAAGAGGCACTGAAACAACGCTTAAAAACAGCGATATACAGTCTGAGGAGTTCACACTGACAGAAATATTATCAAGTGAACAGCAGATAAATTATGGACTCTGCAATTCATCAAAAGTTGAGTTTTCATGTATTAATGATGAAATAATTGCTGAAAACAGTATTCTTGACATCACACTGAAAATTGCAGGGAGCGAAGAAATATTAAAGCTTGGTACATATATTGTTGACAGTGCAAAAAAGCAGACGAACAAGAATATAAAAAAAGTTACAGCTTATGACAGGCTTTATTCAATTGATGATGTTGATATGACAGCATTCTATAATACTCTTGTTTTCCCTGTGACATTGAAACAGCTGAGAGATAATTTTTTCAGCTTTTGCGGTATAAGCTGTGCATCTGTTTCACTGCTTAATGATAATCTTACAGTTAATGCGGATAATGATTTCCGTGACCTTTCAGGACGGGAATTTTTACAGGCAATATGCGAATTAAATGCAGTATTCGGAAAAATGGGGCGAAATGATGAATTTAATTTCATTGATTTATCAGTTCCCAACGAGTACAGCATTAAAGAATATCCTGTAAGAACCGTGGAAGCTGAGAATTTTGAAACAAAAAGAATTACAAGAATTAAAGTAATCGACAGCGGCGGTACTGTGCTGTATAATTACGGCTCTGAAAATGAAGCAAATTATTATATTGTTCCCCCAATTAACTATTGAATTTTTCAAGCTGCATAAGCAGTAAAAGG
>JBJEQS010000293.1:0-1817 GCA_051881875.1 Oscillospiraceae bacterium | reverse complement strand
TTGAAAAAGCTTGACCAAAACTTTTATTTTTGGTTATCGAACTCACGTTATTTTAATGTGAGTTCGACAGATTTATTTTAATCATTCATATTTTTCAGATGATTCAGCAGTTTCATTTGTTTCGGAAGTTTCAGATGTTTCATCTGTTTCGGAAGTTTCCTCTGCTGATGTGTAGCATATCAGCTTGGTATATTCATAATTCGTTTCAGAGATAAGCCATTTTCGTATATACTCTTTGGTTTCTTCTGAAACAGGAATTTCAGTTTCAAGCGTCATAAGTATGTATTCACCGTTTTTTTCAGTATCATCTATCTCACCATAATGCAGACCGATTGAACAGGTCTTTATTTCACTGAATATCGACTTGGCATCAGAACATAATTTTTCGAGGTCAAGTTCATTCTTCTTATAGGTTTCAATCTGATTTTCAGCTTTTTCAAGTTCGGATTTAAGTGCATCAACTTCCTCCTGAAGCAGCAGTGCTTTGATATTGTTGTTATCAACATCAATCTGGTTTCTGATTATGGACTGAAGCTGTTCAGGGGTTATTCCCTCAGGAACTACAGTCTGGGTTATATGAAGTTTATAATCCGAAAGGTTATAATTTTCGAGTTTTGATTCAAGTATCTGAATATCAGTATCAGAGATTACAGTACCGATAAGTGCTACTGATATTGTCATATCATCATTATCAATGGAAGACTGTACAATCTGTGTATTTTCAAAATCGAATTCATTGCTCAGATAGCTGTTGTATCGGCTTGATATAAGGGTATCAGTAACTATTCCATAAGCGATGAATATGCTTGGAATAATCGTTGCTACTGCAATCAGAATTATTGAACGAGTCATTTTTTTTCTTGCCTTTGCATTGACTGTCTGTTTTGAAGGGAGTTTGAGTACAAGTACAACTACAAGGGTTGAAAGGCAGATGAAGAAACAGTTGATAAAGAAAAGATAGAATGCACCCAGAAAATATTTCGGGGTAAGTGTGGCAATACCATAGCCGGCTGTACAAAGCGGAGGCATAAGAGCAGTTGCAATAGCGACACCGGGGATAACATTGGTTTTTTCCTTTCTTGTACTTCCTATAGCACCAGCCGTACCGCCGCATATTGCAATAATTACGTCCCATATTGTAGGGCTTGTTCTTGCAAGGAGTTCAGATGATGTGGTTGAAATAGGGGATATAATAAAGTAGAGTGTGGAGGTTACAATGCATATAAGCACTTGCACACCAAATCCTGACATTGCTTTTTTTACAAGCGGTATATCATTTGTTGCGATGCCGTATCCCATAGCAATAATTCCGTTCATAAGCGGAGATATAAGCATTGCACCGATTATGACAGCGGTCGAATTCATATTCAGACCGATAGATGCGATAATTATTGCAGTGATGAGTATGCACATATTTGAACCATGTATCTGAGCACCTGATTCAATGGAATTGTGAATAACTTCAGGGTCTGCCATATTATCATGAAGGGAGAAAATTTCATGGATATGATTTCTGGCTTTTTCATGTTTTTCAGCAATTTCTTCTGTAATATCCTTTGTCATAAAATCAACCTTCCTTTATTTAAAAATATCAGGGAAATCCTTGTTATCAAAGGAAATCCCTTTTTTGTTTTTTATTTTAGCATAAAAAGGCAGCAATGTCAACGCATTAAAAATTTAACTCATTCAAAAAGCATAGGAAAATTATCAGGGTTTTTGAATGAGTAAACAAATTATGAATAAATAATAACGTGAGTTCGATAGCTAAAAGAAAAAAGTTTTGGTCAAGCTTTTTCAAAAGCTTGCGGTTTCCAAAG
>JBJEQS010000292.1:0-7756 GCA_051881875.1 Oscillospiraceae bacterium | reverse complement strand
AAAAGTTTGTGCGAACGCAGTTCGCAAAACAAGAACAATAAAATTTTCGATAAACTGCAACGGACGACCACTGGTCGCCCCTACAGCAATTAAACCATCGAACTCACGTTAAGTTAATCAAATAAAATAGAACGGGAAAGCATTTCATAGTCTTTCCCGTTTTATGATATTCAAAAAAAGGACTGCTGATTTTTAATATCAGCAGTCTTTATTATTATATTAACGTCCAAAAAAATTCTTTTTAGCTTTTTTCTTATTTTCCTTTGCAGCTTTCATAGCAGCCTTTTTGGTTGCAGCATCCATCTTCACAGTTGATGGTTCAATATTCTCTGATTCATCATCTTCAGACGAAATTTCAGTGTCTGTTTTAAGTAAATCCTTGAGTTTCTGTTTATATATTGAATCACCGTTTGAACTGTTTACAGAACCGCTGCCGACATTTCTTGAAGAATTCATTGAATTTATACTTGCAGAATTTCTTGAGGTAATTGATGAATGAACGTAGATATTGCCGCTGACATTTGAATAACGGCTTGCCGGAGCATTTCTCTGTAAAGTTGACGGCGGAACAGGCTGAACATAATCATAAGGATTCTGGTCTGACATCTGATTTGAATAGTATCCATTATTGTTCATAACCGGCTGATTATTGAACTGAGGTGAATTATAATTATTATACATACCATTATTATTCATAACCGGCTGATTATTATTCGGCATATTGTTCATGGCATTATTATAGAAACCGCCGTTATTAACAGACGGATTGCCGTTTGTTATACTGTTATTGTAACCATTATTCATGGCATTATTATAATAGAAACCATTATTGTTCATCATAGGCTGGCCATTATTCATTATAGGCTGACCATTATTCATCATGCCATTATTATTCATAACAACAGTAGGCGGAACAAATGTACCGTTGTTATCAAAACCGTTGTTCATAATATTTTGCTGCCGATTAAAATTATTCATATTCCCCTGATTAAAATTATTATAGAAACCATTGTTAACAGGCTGATTGTTATTCATCATGCTGTTATTGAAATTATTGTTCATCACAGGGATATTATTTAAATTGTTCATCATTTCCGGCTGATTATTATTCGGCACATCAGCTCTCTGCGGAGTATTTATTTCAGACTGATAAAGAGGAATTTCTGAATCATCATTGCCCCAGAATTCAGCATCTGTTTGCCATTCGATACCATTAACATCGGATTTTTTCTGAGATACTTCAGATTCAGGAGTTGAATTTTCCTGACTTTCTTCTTTTTTATCAGATGTTTGACCGCTGATAAGCATCTGCAAAGAGAGTGCGGTGTTTTCATCAGTCATTATACCGCAGGTAATATTATTCGGATTAATTCTGCATATAAGTTCACGACAGCTGTCACAGGGAACAACAACCTGACGGTTCTTAAAAGCGATGCTTACAATTCCTATAATTCTGTTTTCACCTGACATCATCATAGCCATCACAGCTTCATATTCAGAACAGGTTTTAGAAGGTATGCCATTCTGAAGTCTGCTTCCGTTAAGACCGGTATAAATATTTCCTCTGTCAGTAAGAACAGCAGATACGTTAGTTGATTCTATAGCTTCAGGAGTCATTCCAAGAGCTGCTGTTTTTTCAAGTATCTGCATTGCAGTTTCATAAAGATTATGCAACTCGGTCAAATTATTCGCATCCTTTCTATAAATAAATTATGATAAAAAAGCAGAAATAATTATATATTCTTCTGGATATACTGCTGCTGACTATAGAAACAGGTTCTGTCCTTTCCATTAGCCTTTGCATTGAGTACAGCAATATCCGTACTTTTCAGAATCTCCTCTGAAGTTAAACCATCGACCGGATAGGAAGCAACGCCAAAACTCATTGTAGCCTGAAGAACTGCATTATTTACCTGAACAGGTTCACATACAGCGGCACGAAGATTTTCAATATAATTTACAATATTGCTTTCAGTCATATTGCCTTTAAGTATAACAGCGAATTCATCTCCGCCAAGTCTTCCTACAAAATTTGTCTTTCCGCAGAAAAGACGAAGTCTGTCTGAATATGTACTGAGCATTGCATCACCTGCATTATGACCATATGAGTCGTTGATTTTCTTAAAATCATCAATACCAAAGAAAACAACACTGAATGGTTCATCTTTTTCCTGTTCAATCATTTCGTTCATATGGTCAATAAAAAGCATTCTGTTGCCAAGACCTGTAAGTACATCATAGTAGGCGAGGTAAGTAAGCTTTTCATCTTTTTCACGAATAACCTTGTTTGTTTCGATGAGATGCTGGTTGCTGGCAACAAGTTCATCGTGTGCCTTTGTAATCTTTACTGAATAAACATATATTATTGTAATGATAACGATACTGATAACAGAAACAACAATACCGATTATACCATTCTTTGACTCAGCGTGCATAAGGCTCATTAAAGTAGAAACAATATTTAATGCGGCAAGTATAACTGAAGCTATGTAACCTTTTTTTGAAGCAAGTATTGTCATAGCAGCCATTACCATGACCTGAAACTGAGCTATAATACCATTCATATTTCCCAGAATACCTGCTGACGGCAATTTGCCGCCCTTTGTGGCTTCTGCAAACATCTGAGCCGCCTGAGCATTCGCCATACCGGTTTTTTGAGAAACTATGCCCTGAATAACTATTGTTACAGCAAGCAGAATAATTCCTATAACAAGTGCAGCAATACTGCCTGCACTGCTGTTTTTCTTTTCCATATACTATTCCTCCAAATATTATCAACAGATTAATTATTCATGTACAATATTATTATATTACACAAAAACAAATTTGTCAAGATTACAAATTTCTAATAAACAAACAAAAATCAATTATTCATTCATATCCCAGTTATGATAAACATTCTGAACATCATCATTTTCTTCAAGGTGTTCAAGAAGCATATTCATTTTCTTGATGCTTTCCTCATCAGTAAGAGAAGTATAAGTTGCAGGAATCTGTTCAGCCTCCGCAGAAAGAACGTTGTAACCCTTTGCGGCAAGACCTTCTCTTACAGCATGAACATCGGAAGGGGCACATTCAATCTCAATAACGTCATCGAGAACATTGAAATCATCAGCACCGAGTTCAAAACATTCCTCCATAACAGTATCCTCATCAAGACCTGTGTTTTCAATAACAACCATGCCTTTTTCGGAGAACATGAACGAAACACAGCCCGGAGTACCGAGATTTCCGCCGAATTTATCGAAATAATGTCTTATATCGCCTGCCGTACGGTTTTTATTATCTGTAAGACATTCAACTATTACAGCAACGCCGTTAGGGCCGTAGCCCTCATAAACCATTGTTTCATAGTTGTTCTTGTCGCCGTCACCGGCGGCTTTTTTGATAACTCTGTCGATGTTATCATTAGGAACGTTGTTAGCCTTAGCCTTTGCGATAAGGTCACGAAGCTTTGCATTATTATTCGGGTCAGGTCCTCCCTCTTTAACGCATACGGTAATTTCACGACCTATTTTTGTGAAAATCTTACCCTTGATAGCGTCTGTAGCTTCCTTTTTACGCTTAATGTTATTCCATTTTGAATGTCCTGACATTTTAATCACCTCAAATTTGAATTTTCCATATTATATCAAAAATTTCGCTTATTCTTTCCTTTTTTCCCATAAGATGCAGATACCCGAAAAGACATTCGAGAGCAGTCGCACGTCTGTAATCTATTACTTTGGTATGCTTTGGGACAGTGTTTCCCGTAGCATTTCTGCCTCTTTTCAGAACAGCGGCTTCCTTTTCGTCAAGTATCGGGAGAATTTCCTCCACTGCCTTTGACTGAAAAGTCGCACATACACGTTCAGTGGAAAGATTATGCAAATCTCCCGCCGGACGTTCACATTCAAGCACAAGTCTTTCCCTGACTAACTGTTCATAAACTGCATCACCGAGAAATGCAAGAGTAAGCGGATTATACTGAGAAGCCTCTCTCTCACTCAAATACATATAAGCCATCACCTGCTTATCTTACATAGTCAAATTCCCAGCCGAAAATACTTACAGTATCTCCCTCATTTATATTCATTTCCTCAAGCTTGTCGATTATGCCGCTTGTTCTGAGAACACGCTGAAAATACTGGAGTGATGAATAGTCGTCCATATTGACAGTACGCATGATATTTTCAAGCCAGTCTGCCTCAATGCAGTATACACCGAATTCATCGATTTCAATTTTAAAGCTGCGGTCATTAATGCTGTCCTGAATTTCCTCAACAGTGAATGGCTGTGATTCAAATTCCCTGATAGGCGGGAGAGTATCAAGCATTGCGGAAACAGCACTTATAAGCTCCGATGTGCCTTTCGTGGTTGCGGCGGATATTTCAAAGAACTGCATACCATTTGATTCAATATATTTTCTTACTTCCTCAACCTGTTCGGAAGATGCCATATCGGACTTATTTCCTGCAACAATCTGAGGACATTCAGCAAGCTCCTCGGAGAAATTTGCAAGTTCACGATTTATTATTTCAAAATCCTCAATCGGATTCCTTCCCTCCACGCCTGATACATCAAGCACATGGAGTATAAGGCGGCATCTTTCAACGTGTCTTAAAAATTCATGCCCAAGACCAACGCCATCACTTGCACCCTCGATAAGTCCCGGAATATCAGCCATAACGAAGGATTTTTCATCTTCCACGCTTACCACTCCGAGAACGGGGGTAAGTGTTGTAAAATGATAGTTGGCTATTTTAGGCTTTGCTGCACTTACAACTGAAATAAGAGTTGATTTTCCTACATTAGGAAATCCGACAAGACCTACATCGGCAAGGAGTTTGAGTTCAAGAGTGACTTCAAATTCCTGCCCCGGATAGCCTGGTTTTGCAAATTTAGGAATCTGGCGTGTAGATGTGGCAAAATGACAGTTACCCTTTCCGCCTCGACCGCCCTTTGCGATAACTTTCGGTTCATCTGTTGAGAGGTCAGCAAGAATTCTTCCTGACTGGGTATCACGAATAACAGTACCTCTCGGAACTTTTATAATAAGGTCTTCGGCATTTTTGCCCGAACATCTTTTAGCACCGCCGTTCTGACCCTTTGCGGCAACATATTTTCTTTTATATCTGAAATCAATGAGCGTAGAGAAATTATCATCAACAACGAATACAATATCTCCGCCCTTGCCGCCGTCACCGCCATCAGGACCGCCGGCGGCAACATATTTTTCACGATGGAATGAAACCGCACCATCACCGCCGTCACCGGCTTTTATCTTGATTTTCGCCTTATCAACAAACATAATATATCTCCATTAAAATTTATAAAGCAAAATCCCAAGCAGACAATATGCTCGGGATTTATAAATTTATGCGTTCACAAACTGAAATTACTGAACAGGATAAACGCTGACTTTCTTACGGTCACGTCCCATACGTTCAAATTTTACAGTACCACTAACCTTAGCAAAAAGTGTATCATCAGAACCGATGCCAACACCTTCACCCGGATGGATATGTGTACCACGCTGACGAACGAGAATATTGCCGGCAAGAACGAACTGACCGTCAGCTCTCTTTACGCCGAGTCTTTTTGATTCAGAATCACGACCGTTCTTAGTTGAACCAACACCCTTTTTATGAGCGAAGAACTGCATACTGATTTTAATCATTTGTATTACACCTCCGTATTATCAATTAATAATCCTTACAGTGATATTCTCACTGTAATCCTCCTGAATACATTCAAGATGGCTGTACAGAGCATTAATAACCTTATAAGCCGCCGAATTATCAGGAATATTTTTCGTTTTTAGCTCCAGAACATTATTTTCTGCTGAAACATCAGCACTGATACCGAAATCCTCGGTAATCATATTAGCGGCAAACATAGCGGCGGAAGAAACGCTTGCACAAACAATATCGCTTCCCTTATCGTCATAACCTGAATGACCGCTTATTCTGAAGCCGGAAAATTTGTTTTTGCTATTGAGAAAAAACTCAGCAGTAATCATAATTAAGCCTTGATAGCTTCGATTTTAACCTGAGTATATGGCTGTCTGTGACCCATTTTTCTCTTTTCGCCCTTCTTAGGCTTGTAAGTAAATACAGTGATTTTCTTAGCCTTACCGTTCTTGAGAACCTTAGCTTCAACAACTGCACCATCAACATATGGAGCACCAACTGTAATACCCTTGTCTGAGCCAACAGCGATAACCTTATCAAATTTTACAGTGTCATCAGCTTCAGCGTTAAGCTTTTCGATGAAAACTACATCGCCTTCGTTTACCTGATACTGTTTACCGCCTGTTTCAATAATTGCGTACATTTTACGGCACCTGCCTTTTCATAAAAAACTCGCTACAACGGGTGACTTTAAAAGCACTTGATAAACCCGATTATATGCGGCTCTATTATTTTAACACATTATAAAAGGATTTGTCAAGCATTTTGCGAACAAAAATCGTATTTAAAGGAAAATTTTTTTTACTATTCCGCAGGCTTAACCTCATCAAATATTATATTTGAAGTTTCCATTGAACTGCCGAACCATGATGAATAAACAAGATATTTTATCTGCGGATTGAATACACTGTCTTCTGAATGTCTTTTTCCTATATAAATATTTCTTATGCCCTCATCTTCCCAGTCGCTGTATGTATAAGGCTGTGTATATGTAACATTGGTATATCCCTCAACCACAGGAACGATAATAAGCTGATTGCCTTTGCTGAAAAATTCATCATCATATTTTTCAGACAGTTCAGAATTTACATTTTTAAGAATTGCTTTGAGTTCATCAGCTGAATTGATATTCTTTCCCTTACAAACATAAGGGTCTATTACATTTACATCTGCAAATTTTATAAATTCCTGCTCAGAATATTCACCCTCAAAGAATGTAATATTATCTGCCTCAAATTCTGTATTTTTAATACATATATTCATGCTGTCCTTATTCAAAGAAACTTTCTGACTGTTATATACGCTTTTCGGAATACCTGCACATACAACTCTTGCTGCCATATCATCGGTTACAGCTCCTCCGCTTACAAAAGTTATATCAAGAATTATTTCGTTTTCATCAGCGGTAACATTTTTAAGAGTGTAAGTTCCGCTTGATGTACCGTCCATGAAATGTGTAACATACAGAACATAGTTTTCAAAGAAATTTTCATCAAACTCTGTAAATACATAATCTCTCAGACCATTTACTTTTTTCAAATCCTCATATGTTGTAATAAATGCAGGATTGAATGTTGCAGAGCGGTCAGCATATGATATAAGTTTATAAAAATTGTCCTGACTGTCGGATAAAATATTTTCAAGACTGTTAATTTCTTTAATGAGATATTTTTTGATATATGCAAGGTCTTTTACATTTATATCACTATCCCTGTCAATATCAGCATTTGCAAAGCCCTGTCCGGATAATTCATTCATCTGTACAATATGCTGCTGCAATGCTGTAACGTCACAGATATCAACAATGCCGTCACAGTTAGCGTCACCGTATACAACAGTATCAGCACTAACCGATATTGTCGGTATCATTGACAATGCACACAAACCCGAAAAAATTTTTAAAGCTGTCTTTTTCATAATAAAATTCCTCCAATTAAAATAAAATTTTTCCTTTCGCTTATAAATACACTTCATCTGCCAAAAAGGTTGCATAATTTCCAAAAAAATTTTTTATTATAAAAACATATCTTAAATAACGTGAGTTCGATAACCAAAAATAAAAGTTTTGGTCAAGCTTTTTCAAA
>JBJEQS010000291.1:0-7840 GCA_051881875.1 Oscillospiraceae bacterium | reverse complement strand
CCATTGTTACATCTCTTACGTCAACTTCGCCGTCAACGTTTGTATCGCCCCAAACCTTAGCTGCTGGGAGTTCTTCGCTTTCAGATGTATCAGCAGCTTCAGAAGTTGTAGTTGCAATTGTTGTGAGCTTTGTTTCAGTTATTTCTGATGTTTCTTCAGTTGTAGTTGTTTCTTCAGTTGTTGTTTCTTCTGTTTTTGAACCATCAGGTGTAACATCTGGGTAGAGGAGTGACATAGCAGCGTTAGCCATCATTACATCGCCCATATGCCAGAATCTGTGGTAGCTGAATTCAGTTGTATCTGTTTTGCCGTTATCATTGTAATCAGCTTCGAGTTCAGCAAATCTTGGGTCTTCCTTGTACTTTGTACGGATATCAAGGAATGTAACGCCTGTCTTGATTTCATCACCGTTAGGCATTGTACCTGTATAGTATGAAGGAACTACAACTTCCTGTTCAAACAATCTTACGAAGTTCGGGTTTGTATCAGGCTTTGCAAGACCGATGTCATCACGGCATGTATCCCACATTCTGTCAAGGAGTTCCTTAGCATTATAGAGAGCCTTGCCTTCTGTTGATGATGCAGATGCATTTGTAGCATCAGCTGATGAAGCACCCTTAGCAGCAGCGTAGTAGATGAATGTATTAGCCATTGAAGCTACACATCCGAGGTCAGCACTGCCCCAAGCAGTAATTTCTGCTTTAAGACCACTGTTAGCTGATGGAGAACCGGTCCATGTATCAGGTTCGCCTGACCAGTCGAGTGAAGCAGCTATTTCATATGAACCATCATCGCCAAGCTTAACAGCATTGTTAACAGCCCAGTCAACCCACTTGTCAAGAATCTGTTCAAGAGCAGCTTCAACAGTCATTCCGCCTGCAAGTGTAACGCCTGACTTGTCGCCGTCTGTCTTTACATAGTAGTAAAGTTCAGCAAGTCTCTGCATAGCCCATACCTGGTTACCAATCCAGTGGTTTGAACCTGGGTCAAGGTATACAGGATGTTCAACGTAGAGCATATCATAGAATGTTGC
Organism: Oscillospiraceae bacterium; assembly: GCA_051881875.1. Classification (GTDB taxonomy): domain Bacteria; phylum Bacillota; class Clostridia; order Oscillospirales; family Ruminococcaceae; genus UBA5884. Next base: position 6,807 of record JBJEQS010000291.1, on the reverse strand, counting down.
TGAAACATTCTGAGTAGTTCCGTCTTCTCTAAGAATACCTTCTGAATATGGTGCATATCTTCCGCGGTTGGAGTTTGTAGCACCGCCTGCGATAGGACCGTTGCTTGCCTGGAGCCAGAGATAGAATTCGAGCTGTCTTGCAAGTGACTTTTCATAGTCTTCAACAGCACCTGTTGCCTTCATAGAGGACTTGAGGTCGCCGTCAGCGAGGAGAGCGTAAGCTGCGAGCGGGTTCTGATAGAATTCATGACAGTGTGAGCAGCCAATCTGCCATGTCCACATACCATCGTTAGCACCGCCCCATGATGTATACCAGTTTCTGAGGTAATGGCATGATTCATAGCCTGTTGATGGTGAATTTTCTGTTGTATCTTTGGCAATTGCCTTGTAATACTTGTCGAACATATTGTTTCTGAGCTGGTCACCCATCTTACCTGCAAGAGTTGTAACGCTTGAATCACCTACACCATACTTGTTTGCAGCGTAAACAGCCTGAATAGCACGGTCTTCAGCGTCAGGAGCGTTTGTATATGACCACTGAGGAGCAACTTCGAGTTCGTTAGGAGCCTTAACTACGCCCTTGATACCCTGCTTCGGGTTACCGTATTTAAGTTCTTCAATACATGGATGAGGAACTGTTTCCCAGCAGGATTCCATTGAACCACGCTGGAATGTGTTGATAAATGTGAATGATGAGCCTGAGCCGTAGCCATACCAGTTATCAACGTCAGCGAGCCAGTGCATGAGGTACATACCCTTATCAGATGAATAAGCTGAAACGAAGTTCTTCCAGATTGGGCAGGTAGCAGTATTGCCCTGCTGCATTACAGCCTTGTCTGTAGCATAGTCTTCGATTGTATCGAGTTCAGGGCTGTATGTAGCTGAAGGAGTCTTTGAAGCATCCCAGAAGCCTGTCTGGAAAGTAGGAACCATAGTTTCCATAGTTTTCCAAGCCTTGCTGAGTTCGCCTGACTTTCCTGTTACGATATCATGCATAGCAGCAACCCATACGATGTATGACATAGCTTCTGATGTTGTTTCATGACCGTAGTCAGGAGCTTCAACAATCATAGTTTCAACTGAATGATAAGGAATTCCGAAACCGCCTGAAGCAGTATTGCTCTTGCTGAGGTATCCGTTATCCTGACCGTTTGTTATAACGTCATCATAAAGTGAAAGAAATCTGTTCTTATAAGTATCGTCGCCGAAAGCTTCCGGCTTTGTTCTTGTTCCAGCTGCTGAAGCTGATACAGGAGCTGCAACGCTTGCAACTACTGAAAGAGCCATAGCAAAGCTGATTGCCTTTTTCATTTTCATGGCTGAATATTCTCCTCTCAAAATAAAAATATTGTTTCGATTAAAACTGTTTCTGCGGCAGATAAAGCCCGTACAGAAACAATGTCCGTTTTCACAATCCTTACACAATCGAAGTGTAATTCTTGCACAATTTTATTTTAATACACATTTATACATTTGTCAATCCCCAATAATTCAACAATCTTATCTTGTATTTTTTGTGCATATTATCATAAAAAACGTTTACAATTTTATAAAGGTTGTTCGGAAAACGATTACATTTTATCATGCTGTAGTAGATTTCAAGATTTTTTCAGTCTTTCACAGCTTTAACACATTAATATTATATAATAAGAAAAATTTTTGTTTAATGTTACACATTGTTCATAATATGTTAAACTTTTTTTGCGATAATTATAATGATATTCTATTGTTTACTGACAATATTATATATTTATTATTAATACTATATGAAAGGAGAAAAATTTATGGTTGAAATAAAAAATCTGACAAAAAAATACGGTCAGATTAATGCTGTAAATGACATAAGCTTTACCGCCGAAGAAAATCAGGTTCTCGGATTCTTAGGACCTAACGGTGCAGGCAAATCAACTACCATGAATATGATAGTAGGCTATCTCCCGCCTACTTCCGGAACTATTCTGATTGACGGGATTGATATTTCCAAAAATCCAAAGGAGGCGAAAAGCAAAATAGGCTATCTTCCCGAGCTCCCTCCGCTTTATATGGATATGAAGGTTATTGAATATCTGCGTTTTGTTGCAGGCATCAAGAATGTTCCTAAGGATAAACGCAAGCTTCAGATTGAACGTGCAATGTCCCGTCTGAAAATAACCGATATGAAGGACAGAGTTATAAAAAATCTTTCAAAGGGTTACAGGCAGAGAGTGGGCTTTGCTCAGGCTATTATCGGTGAGCCAAAGGTTATAATCCTTGATGAGCCGACAGTCGGTCTTGACCCGAATCAGGTACTTGAAGTGAGAGAGCTTATCAACAAGCTCAAAAAAGACCATACTATTATATTCAGCTCGCATATTCTTCAGGAAGTAAGTGCTGTATGCGATAAGATTGTAATTATCAACAAAGGCGAAATCAAGGCTGTTGATACTATGGAAAATCTTTCAGCCGGCTCTGACGGAAAAATCAAAATCATCATTAAACTCGGCGGCTCAAAGGACGCTTATGAAACCATCAGAAAATGTTCTGATGTTGCAAGCGTTGAAAAAGGTTCTGACAGTTCCTATACAGTTGTTCTTAACAATGAAGCCGCAAGAAAGGCACTTATCTCCACGCTTACTGAAAATGATTTTGAAATTTCTGAAATTCAGACTGTTAAAATGTCACTTGAGGAAATATTTGTTAAAATCACTCAGGGTAATTATTAAAAAATCGGATATATACTTTTACGATAGTATGTGTCAAGAAAGGATTAACTATGTTTGCTGTTTATAAAAAAGAATTGCAGTCATATTTCTATTCTCCGCTGGCATATGCCGCAGGAGCAATATTTATACTTATATTTTCATTTTCATTTATAGACTGGATTCTTAATCTGAAAACCATTACATTCACATTTTCATTCTCAAATATCTTCTATAGCAGGTTTTATTACCTTATTCTTCTGATACCGGTACTCACAATGAAGTGCTTTGCCGAGGAAAGAAAAAACGGTACGGAAGTGCTTCTCATGTCTGCTCCTTTGAATGTATTCAAGATAACAATGGGTAAATTCCTTGCACTTGCAACAGTATGGCTCTGTATGCTTGCACTCACATTTGTATTCCCTGTAATAGCTTTCTTTACAGGACAGGTTGTATGGTCTGAACTCTTATGCGGATACATAGGTTTTATTTTCTGGGGACTTGTATGCATATCCCTCGGAATGTTGGTTTCATCATTCACTGAAAATCAGATTATCGCCGCTGTAGTCGGTGAAGCTGTAATGATTGCAATAATGTTCGTTGATATTTTTGCTGACAATAGTTTTGTTGCCAATCATCCGGTACTTCACCAGTTCTTTACATGGCTGTCACCGCAGGAAAGATTCTATGGATTTTCAAAGGGTGTATTCAGCCTGGAGGATATAGTTTTCTATATTACCATAATTGCAGTCGTACTTGTATGGAATATGATTTCAATTGAAAAAAGACGCTGGAGCAGGGGGTAATTGAAGAATGGAAGAAAATAAAAATAAAAATCCTTGGAAAATTCTGAATGATGACGGGGTAGTCGATAACAAAGCTGCCGAATCAGAAGAAAACAAGGAAAAAGATACAGATACTGAAAACGCTGCTGAAATAAAATCAGATGACAAAAAAGCAGAAGACAAATCAGATAATAAGGCTGATAATTTCGCTGATGAAAAAGCGGAAGACAAATCAGATAATAAGGCTGATAATTCCGCTGATGAAAAAGCGGAAGACAAATCAGATAATAAGGCTGATAATTCCGCTGACAAAAAAGCGGAAGACAAATCAGATGATAAGGCTGATAATTCCGCTGATGAAAAAGCGGAAGACAAATCAGATAATAAGGCTGATGATTCCGCTGATAAAAAATCAGGAGTATCAAAGGATTTTCTCAAAAATATAGGTACAACAGGCTTTGCACTCCTTATGGCTATAATTGTTGCAATTGCTGTAATACCGATTAATCTGATTGCTTCAAGGCTGAATATCGAATGGGATATGACTCCCGAAGATATATATTCCGCTGAACTTTCAGATGTATCAAAGGAGATTATTGCTTCACTTGATGAACCTGTTGAAATCTACTTCCTTATGAATCCTGATGAACTTGATGAGGATTATGAGGTAGGACGAGTTCTTAAAAATGCTCTTGAAAAATATGATGAATGTGAAAATGTAACACTTATTGCCGGTGACCCTGATGAACATCCTGAATATTTTTCTGAATTTTCTGATACATATGACCTCAATGAATGTGATGTTGTTGTAAAAGGTGCGAGCGGTCTTACAAAATATATTTCAGCCCAGACTCTCTTTATCACCGAACCGCTTACATCAAACTCTGAAAGCGATAATGTTGATGACTATTCATTCACATTTGTCGGCGAAAACTATATAACAGGTGCTATAAAGTATGTAACTGACGGCATAAGCCCTGCGATATATTTCCTTAAAGGTCACAATGAAAAGTCCATTAAAAATGACTACACAACACTTACACAGATATTGGAAAGCTATGGCTATGTTGTGGACGATATAAACCTTCAGACAAATCCGGAAATTCCTGAAAATACTGAAGTAATAATAATTGCCGCTCCTCAGGAGGATATTTCAGACAAGGAATTTGATGTACTTAACTCATACCTTGATGAAGGCGGACATATTGCATTCCTGATGTCACCAAACAAGAGCGAATTTGATTATACAAATATTGATGAACTTATGTATAATTTTGGCATAGGTCTTGACTATGACAGAGTTTATGAAACAGACTCAAATATGTATCTTGAGGGCGACCAGTACACAATTGCCGCATATCTCAATGAAAGGGACGAAAACCTCACATGGATTGATGAAGCCCGTATGCTCGTTGAAAATGGTTATCCGGTTGTAATGCCTGAATCAAGAAGCTTCTATTCATATGATGAAGTTGTTGACAGTAATTCTTCACTTACATCACAGCCTATCATCTATACATCATCTTCAGCAAGAGCTGAAAATTACGGCGGTATTGATAAGAACGGCAATTTCACAGACGGCGAAAATCTTTATCTTGCTGCTTATGCTCAGGATGCTGCAAGAAATGATGCTAAAATCATTGTATGGGGAAATGCTGAATTTGCCAGTGATGAGATGATAAACAGCACTGATTATGATATGCTTACAAGAACAACTCTTTCAGCATTTATAAGCTCTGTTTCATGGATGTATGAAAACAGCATAGAAATGGAAATAGGTCAGCGTTCATTCTCATATGACTATATGCGTATAGACTCACAGGAAAAGGCAAATAAGATACTTGCAATAATCATTCTCGTACCAGTCCTTGTAGCCGGAATAGGCATACTTGTCTGGGCAAGGAGGAAAAATGCGTGAGAAAATATATTAAGTATATAATAATAATTTTTTCAGTAATAATTCTGTCAACAGTCATTTATCTGGCTGTTGACAGTTCAGAGAGTAAAAAGGAATCTGCTTTGTCTGGCGTTGTTACTCTCAGCGAATTTGACAGCGAAAAACTTGAATCAATGACAGTTACCAATGAGTCGGGAACTTATGAATTTATATATAAAGATGGTGAATGGCAATGGGCTGATGAAGAAAATGCCCCGTTTACTCTTAATGATATAATGCTGAATCAGATTGCCGGAAAAATGTCAGACCTTCAGTCTGAAAAAGTGGTTACAGAAAATCCGGAAAACATATCGCAGTATGGATTTGATAATCCCATAAAAATTGAATGTTATGCACAGAATAATACATATTCAATAGAACTAGGCTCTATAAATCCTACTGCAACAAGCTATTATATAAAGAAAACTGACAGCAATACAATCTACACAATTGACAATGATACAGCACAGTATCTCCTTAATGACAGAAATTCCCTCAAAGACCCATATCTTTTCGGAGTTTCGTCAATGGATTTGACAAAAATCAAGCTTATCCGCAATGATGAGGTTATCTTTGATGTTGAAAAGAATGAAAATAAAGTATGGGAATTAATCGCTCCCACATATTCGCTATCACCTAATCTTACTAAATTTTCAACATATGACGCACTTCTTACCAAAGCAATGGCTTATACATACATAGAAGAAAACCCGTCTGACTTATCCTTATATGGCCTTGACAAGCCGTCATATATTATTGAAGCTGAAACAGCAGACGAAAATGCAAGGATACTTTTCGGAAATGAACCTGCCGATTATCCGCAAGCATTATATGCGATGGTAGAAACCAGCAAATCAAAAGATGTAGTAGTTATATATAAGAATAATCTCGGATTTCTTGATATATCCACTTCGGATATACTTTCTGAATATATCAACAATATTTCAATGAGTCATGTTTCTGCTGTGGATATTTCAATTGATGGTCAGAAGGTAAGGCTGGATATTGATTTTTCTGAAAATGAGTATTTCTTCGATGGAGTGCAGATATCCGACGATGAAAGAATAAAGCTTTATGATGAATTTTTTGGCAGTTTCAATCTTATTAAAGTTTCCGGAACAGATTTATCCGCCGAACCGGATATATCCGGTATTCCGCAGCTTGAAATAAAGTATACTCTTGATGATGGTTCAGAAATCAATTCTGCATATTATAAAGATGATGAATCAGATGTATACTATCTTGTAAAGGACGGAATATACACCGGTGCTGTAGTTTCGGCTGATGCTGTAATGGAAATAAAGGGAGCGTATGCAGGAATACGCAACAGAGTTTCAGAGAGTTCTGATGATACATCAGAGCCGGAAATAACTGAAGAAGAAACATCTGTTGCAGAGTAACTAAAATA
>JBJEQS010000290.1:0-7841 GCA_051881875.1 Oscillospiraceae bacterium | reverse complement strand
ACTGGCGAATATAGTTCGCCATTACAAAATAAATCTATCGAACTCACGTTAAAAATAAACTCATTATTTCAATAAGGAGAAGCCATACACAAAATGGCTTCTCCTTTTGCATATTATACTTGAAATAATATCAAAAATCAGATATAATTATATAAAACAGAAGATTGGAGTATATCTGATATGAAAAAGAAAGCGGAAGAACTTAAACAATTTATAACTGATGTATCATTACCTTTGTGGCTTATACTCCTGATGATATTCTGGTTTATCGGAACAATGTATTTCAAAGCCTATGAACTGGGAAAATTCTGGTCGGATTGTATTCTGATGTTTTCAGCCGCACTTGCAATGACGGGTATAATCTATTTTATCACACAAAACAGAAAGAGCAAATCTGCATCAGCATTTGCCGAAATGTGCAGAAATGAATTCCGCTGGCAGAGATGTATTTTTATACTTGCAATATGCGGCATTGCAATCAGATACTTCTATATAATATATACATTATGGTATGAAAGACAACATGATGTGGGTTCAGTGGAAATGGAACAGGGTCATGTTGCGTATATATGGGAAATGTATGCCAATAATTTCAGAATACCGGACGGCGACCCACGCATAAGATGGCAGTTTTATCATCCGCCGCTTCATCATATTCTGGAAGCACTGTTTATGAAAATAATATCAGGCAGTGAATTTAATGAGGAAAATTTACAGATACCAACCTTTATATACAGCTGCATTTCAATGAAAATAATGTATGATTTTCTGAAGGAAATGGGACTGAAGGAAAAGCCGCTTGTATATTCATTTGCACTTGTATGCTTCAATCCTACATTTATAATAATGTCCGGAAGCATAAATAATGATATGCTTTCTTCAATGTTTATATATGCATCTGTGCTGTATACAATCAAATGGTACAAATCCCCGAAAATGAAATATATTATAATCATAGCATTATGTGTAGGACTTGGAATGATGACCAAGCTTTCGGTCGGACTTGCTGCCCCTGCGATAGCGGCGGTATTTATAATAAAATTTATACAGCAGATAATTGCGAAAAATGTAAAGCCGTATGTATATCAATATATAGTATTTCTGATTATATGCTGTCCGCTCGGATTGTGGTGGGAAATACGAAATAATATAAAATATGGTATGCCGTTAAACTATATTGCAAGACTTGATGAAACAGATGGTGCATGGCAGTATCTGGGAGATATGTCGCCTATTGAACGATTCACAGGATTTTCATTTGAACAGCTGAAAAATGTATTTATTGAATGGAACTGGAGCAAAACATCATATCTTGAATATAATCCGCTTGTTGCACTGATAAAAACATCGGCATTCGGTGAATTCAATCTGCTTGAATTCAATCCGTATATAAAGCTTTCATCAAATATACTTTTCTGGTCAAATCTACTGGTTATACTTATTTCATTTGTATCCATGCTATATGTAATTTTCAGCCGGAAATCAGGGCAGAATACAGTGGTAAAGATATTCCTTTCACTGATATTCCTTGTATTTTTTGGAAACTATATAATTTTTTGCATACAGTATCCGTTTGTATGCACAATGAATATAAGATATGCGACAGTGCTTATAATGATAGGGATATACTTCACAGGAGAATTTTTAAAGCATCTTGAAAAATCAAATAGCAAAGTTGCCGGATTCTTCCGTATATTTACAATATGTATAGTATTTACAGCCTGTTCATCATCAGCATATGTGTATACAGCACTTGCGGCTGTGATGTAACATTAATAATGAATTGTGTTTGTTGAGTGTTATTATTTTTCCAAGCAGTCGGGTAGGTAAAAAATTTTTTATAAAGCAAAGTAGCGAAAGCAAAAGTTTTTTGTCCAGCTTTTTTTCAAAAAAGCTGGTGGTTTCCAAAGGCAGAGCCTTTGGTCGCTGTTTACAGCGAAACGGGGGTGTGGGGGCTTGCCCCCGCCCAATCATCGTTCAAAAAAGTTTTTTGTCAAACTTTTTCCAAAAAAAGTTTGTGCGAACGGAGTTCGCAGAACATGAGCAATCAAATTCCCGATAAGCCATAAGGGGCAAACACAGTTCAGCACTGCAAAAATCCATCAGCTTTACATTAAGACAAGGAGGAAAACATGAAAAAATATTTTCCGTTTTCAGAGAAGAAAGATTTGTATGTGTTCATATGCACACATATCCTTGAGGGCAGAAAGCCGATAAAATTTGTCACTCATCATTTTGATGACGGAAACTGGCAGTTTTTATGCGGCGGTATGCATAGCGAAAGCGATGCGGTAATAATAAGTATTCAGGAAGTATGCGAGCTTGACCGTTCCGTTGAGGAACTCTGCGATTTGCCCGTCGGATACTGTGCATCAAGGAAAAATGTGTCGGCAAAATGGATAAAAGCGAGAATTCCCGATGAAAAAGCATATCCGGAACATCTCTGCAATGAGTAAAACAGTTATTTACATATAAAACGGTCTTTTACCATTTTGTCAACATTGTGTAAACTTCAGCAAAAACTTCGTTAGATTGCATAAAAATTTCGAGCGTTTTTTGTTACTGAGAAACAAAAAAAATTAAAGATTGATTATAAATATTGACTTTTTCGCCGCAACATTGTATATTAGAGTTACCGAAAAAAACACGGCATCTTTGTGCGGTGTTACGTTATATAAAACGTTTTCGGAATATATTGGGTTTTCAGTCCCGTCTGAACAGGTTGTGAGTTTATGGTTTCCATAAAAAATATCGCAGAAAAATGCGGTGTGTCCATAGCAACCGTGAGCAAGGCTCTCAATAACCACAGCGATGTAAGTGAAATGACAAGAAAACTTGTCTGCGAAACTGCTGAGGAAATGGGATACTTTCCTAATGCTCAGGCAAGGGCTTTGAAAACAAACAGAACTTACAGTATAGGTGTGCTTTTTGTTGATAAGGCAGGAAGCGGCTTTGAACACGCATACTTTTCATCGGTTCTGGAAAGCTTCAAGGTTGAGGCGGAAAAAAACGGCTACGATATAATGTTTATAAACAGCAAAATCGGAAACCGTGATATGTCTTATCTTGAGCATTGCCGTTACAGAGGCTTTGACGGAGTAGTTGTCACTTGTGCTGATTTCAGCGATGAAAACGTAAGGGAGCTTTTTGAAAGCGATATTCCCCTTGCCGCTGTTGACTATGTAAGTGAAAAAAAGCTTTCGGTATCGTCTGACAATGCACTCGGCATCAGGCAGACCGTTGAGTACATTCATTCACAAGGTCATTCAGAAATAGCTTTTATCAGCGGAGAGGATTCACAGGTAACAGCATTGCGGCGTGAGTCATTTTTCAGCACCATGAAGGAGCTGGGGCTTGATGTGCGTCCGGAATATGTGAAACAGGGCAGATACCATGATATTGCAGTAAATGAAACGATTGTTTCGGAACTGCTTGATATGGATAATCCACCGACCTGCATAATTCTTCCAGATGATTTTTCGGCTTTTGCGGCTTTTATGGCTGCGGAAAAACGTGGTCTGAAAATTCCGGAAGATATATCCATCACCGGATATGACGGCATCTATGTAAATCGTATGTTTCCCCTGCATCTTACAACTGTTATACAGGATTCAAGGGAGATAGGACGAAGCGTTGCGGATTTGCTTATAAAATCCATCAGAAATGATGAGATACCTGAGAAAAATATCATCATAAGGGGCAGATTCTACAGCGGAAATACGGTCAGAAAATTATGACCGCCATTTAAATTCATGCTTATTATATTATATTAATATAATACAATTTTTAAGGAGGATTTTTTCAAATGAACAGTTTAAAAAGAACACTGGCACTTATTGCCACACTCGCACTTGCTTCATCAGCTCTCGTAGGCTGTGGAGATAAGGGTACATCTTCAACAGAAGAATCAAAGGCTGACAGCTCAGCTGCTGATGAATCAAAGGACGAATCAAAGGCTGACGATGAATCAAAGGCTGCTGACGAATCAAAGGCTGACGATGAATCAAAGGCTGACGAAAATGCAGGCGGCGAAGCTTCACTTCCTTCAGGCGGTGAAACTCTCACAATCATGTCATGGAACACAGAATTCCCGGACATGGTTAAGAACTACTACTGCAAGGACAAAGGCTGGACAGATAACGGCGACGGCACATTCTCAAAGGACGGCGTTACACTTAACGTTGTTGCTCACGGTGTAGGCGGCGGCGAAGCTTCACAGTACTATGACCAGTATTTTGAATCAGGCAAGGACATCGACCTTTACTGTGCAGAAGCTGACTGGGCTCTTAACTACCTCAACAACGATGAACTCTCAGCTCCTCTCTCAGCAGTAGGCATTGCTGAATCAGAACTTGCTAACCAGTACCAGTACACAAAGGATATCGGTACTAACGAAGCTGGCGTTCTCAAGGGAATAACATGGCAGTGTGCTCCTGGTGGTTTCGCATACAGAACAGACCTTGCTGAAGAATACCTCGGCGTAAAGACACCTGAAGAAATGCAGGAAAAGGTTAAGGACTGGGATACATTCCTCGCAACAGCTAAGGAAGTATATGAAAAGTCAGGCGATAAGAAGACAGCTCTTACAACATCACTCGGTGGCGTATGGCAGGTATTCTCATCAACAAGAAAATCAGCTTGGGTTGAAAACAACAAGCTCGTTATAGATGACGAAGTTACAAAGTTCGTTGAAATGGCTCACACAATGTACAACGAAGGCTATGTTTGCCCAGGTATTACACAGTGGTCATCAGACGGTTCATGGCTTGCAAAGGGTCAGACAGATGAAACAATGGGTTACTTCGTTTCAACATGGGGCGTAGGTCCTACAATCCTCGAATCAGCTGCAGGCGGCGAAGGCGGTAAAACATACGGTAAGTGGAAGATGGTTACAGGTCCACAGGATTACTACTGGGGCGGTACATGGCTCACAGTTTCACCTAAGTGCGACAACGCTGACATCGTTGCTGACATCATCAGATACTTCACAATCAATGATGACACAATGAAGGCTTATGCACTCGCTTCAGAAGACTTCGTAAACAACAAGAAGGTTATGAAGGAAATCGTTGACAGCGGTGAACATAAAAACGCTAACCTCGGCGGTCAGGACCAGTTCGCAGTATTCATGGACGCTGCTGACAAGATTGACCTTAAGGGCAAGCTCACAAAGTATGATGCAGACATCAAGCAGGAATTCACAACAGCTTATGACTCATACAACAAGGGTGACTATGCAAGCGTTGATGAAACAATTGAAAAGTTTAAGGACGCTGTTGCTGCTAAGATTACAGACCTCGACTGGGATGAATAATCTTTAGTTAGTAAAGTTAAATTAATAAAATAAAAATACAGAATGCTGCGGGGTGATTATGTCACCCTGTAGCATATCCGTATATATAAATATTTGATGATTATTAAAATTACGTTATCAAGGAGGGTTTATAACCTATGCCATCATCAGCAGCACAGCGTAACATTCGTACTATAAGTTACGCAAAATACGGCTATATGTTTATACTGCCGTTCTTCCTTGTATATGCAATATTTCAGCTTTGGCCGCTGATTTATACATTTACAATCAGTACATATAATGTAAAAGACGGTGTTGATACATTCGTCGGAGTTCAGAACTTCAAAGACCTTCTTTTTGCCTCCACAAACCGTACAACAAAGGCTCTTCACGAAGGTTTTATTCAGTCAATAGGCAATACTCTAAAAATCTGGCTCGTTAACTTCCTGCCGCAGATTGCTCTCTCACTTCTTCTTGCAGTATGGTTCACAGATTCCAAGCTCAAGATAAGAGGCAAGGGCTTCTTCAAGGTTGTTATGTATATGCCTAACATCATCACAGCTTCATCAGTTGCCGTTCTCTTCCTCTCACTCTTCGGTGAAACCAAGGAAGCTCCTGTAAACGGTACTCTCATTCGTATGGGTCTTGTTGAAGCTCCTATCAAGTTCACAACAGACGCTAACCTCAAAAGACTTATGATTTCCTTCATTCAGGCATGGATGTGGTATGGAAATACTATGATTCTCCTTATGTCAGGTATCATGGGTATCAACCCGTCACTCTTTGAGGCAGCTAATATCGACGGTGCTAACTCATGGCAGGTATTCACAAAAATTACTGTTCCGTCACTCAGACCTATCCTCCTCTACACATTGATTACATCAATGATTGGTGGTCTTCAGATGTTCGATATCCCGCTTCTTTATAACAACGGTACTGCATATGACCCGAATACCAAAACTATCGCTATCTTTATTTATGAGCGTTATGTTGGTACAATCAAGCAGTATGGTTATTCAGGTGCGGCTTCACTTATTCTCTTCGTAATCACAAGTATCCTTGGTGCAATAGTATTCTACATGAACCGTGACGTTGATGAAGCAAATAAGAAAAAGCAGCTCAAGAAGATGAAGAAGCAGGCTAAGCAGAAAAATAAAGGACTGGGAGGATTTGAAATATGAGCATGAAGTCAACATATGGAACAAAAGATAATTATAATGCTCAGCTTAGAGCTAAATCAATGGGTATTATAGTTGTTTGTGTTCTCCTTTCAATTATAAGTATCCTTCCTCTCTGGATTCTTGTTTGTAATGCTACAAGAACTCATATGCAGATTTCAACAGGTGTAAGTCTGCTCCCGAGCGTACATTTCCTTGAAAACTATCAGAACCTTATGGATAAGGACGTATTCAAGCCGTTTATCGGTTTCAAGAACAGCTTTATCATTTCAGCAGGTGCAACATTGCTCTCAGTATTCTTCTCAGCACTCACAGCATATGGTCTGGTTGTTTATGATTTCAAAATCAGAGATGGTGCATACACATTCATTCTTGCAGTTCTTATGATTCCTGCACAGGTATCCGGTGTTGGTTTTATGAAATTCATGATTAAAGTCAATCTCTATGATACACTTGTGCCGCTTATTCTTCCGGCAGTTGCAGCTCCTGCGGTAGTATTCTTCATGCGTCAGTATCTGAAGTCATCATTCCCGCTGGATATTGTTGAAGCGTCACGAATTGACGGCTGCGGAGAATTCAGAACATTCCTCCAGATAGGTATTCCGATGATGAAACCGGCTATCGCTGTACAGGCAATATTCGCATTCATTCAGAACTGGAACAACTACTTCACACCAAGTATGATGATTGTTTCTGAAGAAAAGAAAACTCTTCCGCTGATGATTAAGAGCCTTAGCTCAGACAGACTTGCTACTGACTATGGTATCATATACTGTGGTATTGCTATTTCAATTATTCCGCTTGTTGTTATCTACCTCATTCTTTCAAGATTTATCATTGAGGGCGTTGCACTCGGCGGTGTTAAGGAATAATTCAGTTATTATACATATTTATCTATATAAAAAAGCATGGCTTCGGTCATGCTTTTTTGTTGTATTTTAATGAATTATATGGTATAATTAAAGCGGCGAGTCGCCGCCTCCGGTGTTTAGTCAATATTTTTCTTTGTGGCAACCAATTATATGCAACTTACCTGACGTATAACCGTATTGTCAGCATAAAAATGGTCGGGTAGGCACAAAATGTTGAAATAAAGCAAAAACTGAAACCAAAAGTTTTTGCCCAGCTTTTTTCAAAAAGCTGGTGGGGTCAAGGGGCGAAGCCCTTGTCGCCGTCCGCAGACGGCGAAATTCCAAGGGGTGCGGTGGCGAAGCCCCTGCCCTTCAATCGTTCAAAAAAGTTTTTTGTCAAACTTTTTCCAAAAAAAGTTTGGGCGGCTGAAAGCCGACAGCTTTGCTGATATGAAATATCAGCAAACGGGCGACCAATGTGTATAGTGTGATAACATAGTTTACAGAAAGTGCAAGGAC
>JBJEQS010000289.1:0-7937 GCA_051881875.1 Oscillospiraceae bacterium | reverse complement strand
AAAGGCTCTGCCTTTGGAAACTGCAAGCTTTTGAAAAAGCTTGACCAAAACTTTTATTTTAAGGATTTATTTGATTTTTATTTTTCATCGAACTCACGTTATATACATAATATTATACCATGAATATAATAAAAAAACAATGATTATAATATATTTTGCTTTAAATAAAGTATATAATAATACTGCAAAATAAATAAATAATTTGGCAAAATGCACAACAATTATAAAAATGCCGCTTTTACGGCGGAATGGAGGTTTAAATATTATGAAAAAAATACTTGACTGGGATAAATATATTGAAACTGCTGAAAGAATGGTTGCCGAGGGAATAGTAATGCTGAAAAATGAAAATGATGCACTTCCTCTTGCAGCTGATAAGGAAATCGCAGTTTTCGGACGCATACAGCTTCATTATTATAAAAGCGGCACAGGCTCAGGCGGCATGGTTAATGTATCGAAAACTATAAACATAGTTGACGGACTTATCGAAAACGGAATAAAGCTTAATCAGGAGTTGCTTGATGTATACAAAAAATGGGACTCTGAAAATCCGTTTGACCTCGGAAGCGGCTGGGGTGATGAGCCATGGTCGCAGAAAGAAATGCCGCTTGATGATGAACTTGTAAAGAGAATTTCCGAAAAATGTGAAACAGCAGTCATTGTAATCGGAAGAACAGCCGGCGAAGAACAGGATAACCGTTATGAAAAAGGTTCATATATGCTTTCGGACAGCGAGGAAGATATGCTTGAAAAGGTCGGCAGATATTTCAAAAAGGTTGTAATTCTGCTTAATACAGGAAATATAATTGATATGTCAGTTATATGTGAAAGTCATGCTGATGCGATACTTTATGTATGGCAGGGCGGTATGGTAGGCGGAATGGGTACAGCTGATGTGCTTGCAGGAAAATCAAGTCCATGCGGCAAGCTTCCTGATACAATAGCAAAGAATATTTCGGATTATCCGTCACATGAATATTTCGGCGATGAAAACAGAAATTTCTATAAAGAGGATATTTATGTCGGATACAGATATTTTGAAACATTCGCAAAGGATAAAGTTCTCTATCCATTCGGATTTGGGCTTTCATATACAACATTTGATGTAAATTATTCAGCAGTAAAGAAAGATGATATTATAAGCATATCAGCCGATATTCGCAATACAGGAAATGCAATCGGCAAGGAAGTAATACAGATTTACTGCGAAGCACCTCAGGGCAAACTCGGAAAACCATCAAGGGTATTATGCGGATTTGAAAAATCATCTGCAATAAATCCCAATGAAAATGATACAGTTTCAATTGACATAGACATCAAAGACCTTGCATCATATGATGACAGCGGAAATACAGGTTTCAAATCATGCTATGTGCTTGAAAAGGGCGAGTATAACATATATGCAGGTACAGATGTAAGAAGTGCCAAGAAAATATTCTCATTTGAAACAGCAGAAACATATGCCGTTTCACAGCATAGTCAGGCAATGGCTCCTGTTATGGAATTTGAACGCTTCAAGCCTGTTAAAACAGATGACGGATTTATGGTTTCAATGGAAAATGTTCCGCTTTCAGAGGTTGATGAGTCTGCAAGAAGACTTGCTCATTTGCCCGAAGAAATCGAATATACTGGCGATAAGGGCATAAAGCTGAAAGATGTTCTTGATGGAAAGAATACTATGGAGGAATTCATTGCACAGCTTTCTGACAATGAACTTTCATATATAATATGCGGCGAGGGCATGGGAAGTCCGAGAGTTACAGCGGGTACAGCATCGGCATTCGGCGGAGTATCAGATGAACTTGTCGGATATGGAATTCCTGCGGCTTGCTGTGCAGATGGACCATCGGGTATGCGTCTTGACTGCGGCACAAAGGCTTTCAGTATACCAAACGGTACACTTATTGCATCAACATTCAATAAGGCTCTTGCAAAGGAACTATTTGTGCTTATGGGTCTGGAAATGAGAGCAAACAAAGTTGATTGTCTGCTTGGTCCGGGAATGAATATACACAGACACCCATTGAACGGAAGAAATTTTGAATATTTTTCGGAAGACCCGTATCTCACAGGAATGATGGCGGCAGCTGAATTAAATGGTCTGCATGAATCAGGAGTTACAGGAACTATCAAGCATTTCTGTGCAAACAATCAGGAAACAAGAAGGCATTTTACAGATTCTGTAATATCCGAAAGAGCATTGAGAGAAATATATCTCAAAGGCTTTGAAATAGCTGTAAAGAAAGGCAATGCAGATTCCATAATGACCTCATATGGTTCAGTAAACGGATTATGGACAGCAGGAAATTTCGACCTGAATACAACTGTTTTAAGAGATGAATGGGGATTTACAGGTTTTACCATGACAGACTGGTGGGCTAATATAAATGAAAGAAATGTTCCTGTCTGCAAGACGAATTATGCGGCCATGGCAATGGCTCAGAATGATGTATATATGGTATGTGCGGACTGCTCCAAAAACGAGGGAAATGCTGCGGAATATCTTGAAAAGGGCATACTTCACCGCAGTGAATTGCAGAGAAATGCCATGAATATATGCAGATTTCTTCTGAAAACATATGCCATGAAGCGTATTGCAGGGATTGATGAAAAAGTTGAAATAATAAACAATCATGATAAGGATATGGAAAGCGAAGAACCGCTTGTATTCTATGATATAGATGATGAACTTACAATAATTCCCGAAAATATCAGTACAGATAAGGGAATGAACTATTGTTTTGCACTTGTGGTAAATGATGTGGGCTTTTATCGTATGACAATCACAGCATCATCAACCCAGAGTGAACTTGCACAGATACCGCTTACAGTTTTTGCTATGGGTACTGCACAGGGTACTTTCACATGGAACGGAACAAACGGCGAGCCTGTTTCATTCACAACAGAAATACCGATGTTTTCAAAATTCACAACGTTAAGACTTTATTTTGCACAGAGCGGACTGAAAATTCACAGCATAGAATTCAAGCATACCGGCGACAGAAAAAGACGTGATATGTAGCGGCAAGTTGCCGCCTCCGATTCGTAGCAAGCCGCATTATGTGGTCGAGCCATAAGAAAAAAGTTATAAGTAAATAAAGCAACGAAATTGCCAGCGGCGGCTCGCCGCAAGTTTTTGTCCAGCTTTTTTCAAAAAGCTGGTGGGGTCAAGGGGCAAAGCCCTTGTCGCCGTCCGCAGACGGCGAAACTCCAAGGGGTGCGGGGGCGAAGCCCCTGCCTTTTAAATCGTTCAGAAAAGTTTTTTGTCAAACTTTTTCCAAAAAAAGTTTGAGCGAACAAAGTTCGCAAAACAGGAACAATCAAATTTTTACAGAAAAAAATGTTGAATTTGCATTAAAAACCACGTTAATATGTTGAATTTTCATAAAGTGTACGCATATGAGCAAAAAGGGCGGATAACATGGTTATCCGCCCTTTGTATTTTTGTTTCATCGAACTCAATTTGATGTTATTTATTATTTTCATTTTCTTTTGTTTTCTTAGGAAGTGCAAAGTATATCATAACCCCAAGAAGTATAACAGATATTATCATCCATACAATCATTGTTGCAGTACCCTTGCCTGCAAAAAAATCATAGTATCCTTTGAGATATACAACAGCAACTATTACCGGTAATACCCATGTCATATATGGTCTTGCCCAGTTGCCTAAGCTGTGCCCTTTGCCCTTGTTTACTTCAGCAGTGAAATTATCCCAGCCCCAGCCATGCTTATGAGTACAGAATAATATTACAACCATGCTTCCGAGAGGGAGAATATTGTTTGATACAAGGAAATCCTCAAGGTCAAGGAAATTTGTTCCATCGCCGAGCGGATTTATTCCGCTTAATACATTGAATCCGAGTACAGCAGGCATTGAGAGGACTGTCATAAGCGGTATGTTTATCATTACAGCCTTTTTTCTTGAAATATTCCATTGCTCCATGCACATTGCAAGTATATTTTCAAATACGGCTATTACGGTGGACAATGCCGCAAATGTCATGAATATAAAGAAGCATGAACCCCATATTCTTCCGCCGTTCATATTGTTGAATACATTAGGCAGTGAGATAAAAAGAAGTGACGGTCCTGAATCAAGAGGAACATTGAATGATATACAGGCAGGAATTATTATAAAGCCTGCTGTAAGTGCTATAAATGTATCAATGAGAGTTATGCTGAAAGCCTCATTGGTAAGCTTTCTGTCATTATTCAGATATGAGCCGAATATTTCCATAGAGCCTATTCCGACACTCAGCGTAAAGAATGCGTGGCTCATGGCTTCAAATATGGTTCGTCCAAGACCATATTTTGTAAGATTGTTTATATCAGGTACGAGATAATATTTGATTCCCTCTGCGGCATTTTCAAGAGTGAGCGAATGTCCTGCCATTACAACAAGCAGTATCAGCAGAAGTATCATTATTACCTTTGTTACCTTTTCAACACCATTATTTAATCCCAAGGCACATATTCCAAATGCAATAACTATTGCAAGTATTGTGAAAATAATCATCTCACCGGTATTGGAAAGCATATTCTGAAATGCAAGTGATATGCCGTCTGAATCAAGACCATCAAGCTTTCCCGTCATCATTTTTACTGCATAATTCATCATCCAGCCGCAAATCATCGTATAGAACATCATAAGCAGATAGTTTCCCGAAAGGGAGAAGAATTTACTGCGGTGAAATCTGCTTTTTTCAGAGCCGAGAGTATCATATGCCTTTACAAGACTTTTGCTGCTGCCACGTCCGACAGCGAATTCAGCTATGAGAATTGGATAGCCAAGTATTGCCAGAAATATGAGATATATTACAATAAATGCTCCGCCGCCATATTTTGCACATATATATGGGAATTTCCATACATTGCCCAGACCTATGGCACAACCTGCCGAAACAAGTATAAATCCGAGTCTTGAACCGAATTTTTCTCTTTTCATTTATATCTCCTTAATAATTTTTATTATGTATTTGCTTCTTCAGCAATAACATTTTCAGCTTCTTCATCAAACGGAATATTTATATTTACACCGTTTACCTCAACGCTGTCATCGGCTTTTATAAGTATGTACTTTACACCGTCAATTATTCTTGTCTGCACAAGACTGCTCTTTTCCGGATTTACCTTTATAGTAACATCAGCAGTTTTAACTTCAAATTTCTTGACATCAACTATATTTTTAGGGATAAGCTCAGTCTTTTCACCGAATTCCTCATTATATCTTTCATCAAATGCAAGAATATGTTCTCTGTCAACTCCGCATGATGACAGTACAGTTTTAACAGTATTTTTTGAAATGGAAAGAGGTTCTTCCACCTTGCTTGCCTTATGTTCGGCGATAATGTTTGAAAGTTCCATATGTACTGACTGCATAACCTCCATATCACATTCCTCTGATATTGTTTCTTCGAGGAGCATATTGAAGGTATCTTTCTGAATATCAGCCGGTATCGGAATTTCAGTGTTGAAAACATTCTGTATAAATTCCTCATTAATGGAAGCAGTGTTTTTAGTATAGTAAAGAGCATTGTAAATATTAGTCTGACGTTCATCGAAAGCAGGAAAAGTAAATCCGAATTCCGGATTGCTTATAACCAAATCAGCCGCAATGTTATGGAATTCACTTTCACGCACATAGTAACTCAGTGCCGATTTTCTTACCTTTACGGGACATACACAGCATACGAGATATGAGAATACCTCTGATGAATCCTCAAGCTGAAAATCGTCCTTGCCGAATGCAGGTATATCATACTTGTCCATTGTGAGCAGGATTATGTAATTATCCTCCATGTTTACTGAGTCGATAATTTTCTTATAAAGCTGCATTACAAGTTCATCGTCCTGCAAATCGGTATTTCTCAAATCCATAAGCAGGCGATGTTCTTCACTGTCCATAACCTGTTCATTTGAAAATGCAATATCCACAAGATTTTTGTTATGAGTACCCGAAAGAGTTTTTTTCAGTATTGCAAGCAGTTTTTCAGCTTCTTCCTTTTCTACTGTTCCGAAAAACTGATTGAATTCAGAAATAATCTCATTTTTACTGCTTACATAGCAGCCTCTTATTCTTGAAATGCTCGTTTTATCCATAGTAAAACGGCGTTTAAGTTCAGCGATTTCCTTTTCTGTCATTCTTATCCTCTCCTTAAAAAATATATCCGTTGTAGAAACAAACTAAGATTAATTATATCACAGTATCAGGCTAAATTCAAGCTTTTTTTTGCGGAGTGAAAATTGAATATTGTATATTTTGAATAATAAATATTTTAGAATTTTATATGATATTTTAAATGGATTTATTGACATATAAGACATTATATGATAAAATAGATATACAAATTTATAGATTTTGTATAATTCGTAAAATCATGGAGGAAAATTTATGGAAAATGTAAAAAATCAGGAAGTGGAAAAGAGAATCAGCGAAAAAAATATTAAATTTCATACATATGTGATTACCGGAGTGTGCTTTATTTTTTTCATTGTAAACGCAGTACAGAAAAATTATCTGACAGCAGTTATAACTCTTTTGGCAGGAATAATTGTTCCGGTTCTGCTGTTTACTCTGTTTAAGGATAAAAGCAAAATGACAAAGGGAATATTCCTTACACAGATGGCGGTAGCCATAATAGTTCTTATATCATCATTTACCGGGGAACTGCATACAATGTTTCCGCTGCTTATTGCAGCAACAGCACTCGGCGGAGTATATTACAGCGTCCGGAACGTTGAATTAAGTTGGGCAATAATTGATGCCGTGGTTATAATCGGAATATTTTTCAGGGATTATGTGTATGTCGGTACTGATATGAACCTTATTATTAAAGGGTTTATAGGAATAAATATTGCGGCATTTATGATGCGTTTTATTATGAAGATAAATCTTGCGAATATCAATGAAGCTGAAAGAGCCGCCAAAGAAGCAGATGAGCTTCTTGTGCAGGTTCAGGCTCGTATGAATGAATCAACTATTCTTTCTGACAAACAGAGAAAGATTATGAATGAAGTATCGGACATTGCAAATAAACTTGAGAGTACAGCATATTCAATGAGTTCAGTATCATCAAAAATAAGTGCTGCATCTCAGGAACAGGCAAATGCCATACAGCAGATATCCGCCGATACAGAACAGATTACAAAAGAAGCAGAAGAATGTATGCTTGAAGCCAAACAGGCGGCTGTTTCCGCTGAAAAAAGTGCAAAGATACTAAAGGAAAACAATTGCAATATGCAGAAGCTTGTTGAGTCTATGAATGAGATAAATGTATCATCACAGAAAATCAGCAGTATTATCAAAACTATTGAGGATATTTCATTTCAAACAAATATACTCGCTCTAAATGCCGCTGTTGAAGCTGCACGGGCAGGTTCGGCAGGCAAGGGCTTTGCTGTTGTTGCTGATGAAGTAAGAAATCTTGCAAACAAGAGTGCGGAAGCTGCAATGACTACAACAAAACTTATCAATGAATCAATAGAAGTTGTCGAAAATGGTACTGAACACGCAAAGGCAACCGCTGAACAGATGAATGAGATTATTGAATCATCAAATCAGAGTGAAAAACATTCAAGAGAAATAGAAAAGCTTACAAAAAAACAGCAGGATGCAGTACATGAACTGCGTCAGCGTATTGCTTCGGTTTCAGATATAATTATTGACAATACTCAGACAGCAGAGGAAAGTGCGGAAATTTCACGTTCTGTATCTGAGGAAATCGAACATATGTACAAGATTGTAAGCAATAAATAACATGAGTTTATTTTTGCATAATATAACGTGAGTTCGATGGTTACTTTTGTAGGGGAGAACTGTGTTCGCCCGTTGTGGTTTAATTGAAATTTGATTGTTAATGTTCTGCGAACTCCGTTCGCACAAACTTTTTTTGGAAAAAGTTTGACAAAAAACTTTTTTGAACGCCTTGAAAGGC
>JBJEQS010000288.1:0-1864 GCA_051881875.1 Oscillospiraceae bacterium | reverse complement strand
AAAAACTTTTGGTTTCGTTGCTTTTCTTAATATTGAAATTTTTTAACCTACCCGACCGCTTTTTATGCTGATATATGATTATTTGTCAGGTAAGTTGCATAAAATTGACCACCATAAAGAAAAATATTGACTAAACACCGGAAGCGGCACCTTGCCGCCAGCTTTTTTGAAAAAAAGCTGGGCAAAAAACTTTTGGTTTCGGATTTTGTTTTGTTGGTTCAGTTTATACCTACCCGACCGCTTTGATAAGGTTGATACTCAAAACCGACGGCACCTTGCCGCTATTTTTTAGTAATCTTAGTACCCTGTCTTGTTTCTTCAATAATATATCCCATATCAGCTATTTTATTTCTGAGTTCATCGGCAAGTGCAAAATTCTTTTCCTTTCTTGCCTGTTTTCTCTGTTCAGCGAGTTCAAGGATTTCCTGCGGTATATCTTCTGATTTCTTTCTGTTGTAGAGTATTCCGAGAACTCCTGTGAGTTCATCAAACAGCTTTGCGGCTTCTGTAAGCTGTTCCTTTGATGATGAACTGTCAGCCGACATTGTGTTGATATCCCTTGCAAGTTCAAATATTGCCGAAATACCATCAGCAGTATTGAGGTCATCGTCCATAGCTGTTATGAACTGTTCACGGCGTTTATCGAAAATCTGCTTTGCTTCATCGCTTATGCTGCCTGACTTTGCATTTTCGATTGCTCTGTCAAGAGTTTCACGGCAGTTATAAAGACGTTCAAGTGAAGCCTTGCAGGCATCAAGGAGTTCAACGCAGTAGTTTATAGGACTTCTGTAATGAGCCTGAACCATCATATATCTTATTGTTTCATATCCGTACTTTTCGGCAACTTCTCTTGCTGTGAAGAAGTTTCCGAGTGATTTTGACATTTTTTTGTTGTCAATGTTGATATATCCGTTATGCATCCAGTAATTAGCAAATGTACAGCCGGTAGCACATTCACTCTGTGCAATTTCATTTTCATGGTGGGGGAATATCAAATCCTGACCGCCGCAGTGTATATCAATAGTATCCCCGATATGGTATCTTGACATTGCAGAACATTCAATATGCCAGCCCGGACGACCTTTTCCCCATGGAGATTCCCAGTAAGGTTCGCCCTCTTTGGCGGCTTTCCATACAGCAAAGTCGAGTGCATCTTCCTTGTGTTCGCTTACATCAATTCTTGCACCTGCCTGCAAATCCTCGATAGGCATTTTGGAAAGCTTGCCATAATCCTTGAATTTGAGTGTACGGAAATATACATCGCCGTTTGACTCATATGCAAAACCCTTGTCAACAAGAGTTTTTACAATATCAATGATAATATCCATGCTGTTTGTAACTTTCGGGTGAATATCGGCGTCCATTACATTAAGACCGTGAGCGTCCTTGAAATATTCAGCGATATATTTTTCTGAAATTTCTGAAGCGGATACGCCCTCTTCATTTGCTCTTTTGATGATTTTATCATCGACATCAGTAAAATTCTGAACATATTTTACTTCATAACCTCTGTATTTGAGGTATCTTCTTAAAACATCAAAGGCACATATCGGACGGGCATTTCCTATATGGATATAGTTATAGACAGTCGGACCGCAGGCATATATATTTACCTTTTTGCTGTCTATCGGAATAAGTTTTTCCTTTTTTCTTGACATGGTGTTATAAATCTGCATATTTGATTTCCTTTCATAATAAAATTTTATTAATGTGATGCAGTGTCAACCAATTTTCCGCACTGCAAATCATAAGAAAATTCACTTATTTTTATCTTAAACCTTTTGTTTAATTCACATTAATTATTCCGCCTTGAATTCTTCATTTCACATTCATGAAGCTGTCTGCTTACATTATCAATTTCAAA
>JBJEQS010000287.1:0-7981 GCA_051881875.1 Oscillospiraceae bacterium | reverse complement strand
AAGGCAACAACTACTACAGCACCTGAAACAACAACCACAAAGGCAACAACCACTACAGCACCTGAAACAACAACCACAAAGGCAACAACTACTACAGCACCTGAAACAACAACCACAAAGGCAACAACCACTACAGCACCTGAAACAACAACAAAGGCAACAACCACAACAACTCCTGAAACAACAACCACAAAGGCAACAACTACTACAGCCTCTGAAACTACAACAACCAAGGCAACAACTACTACAGCACCTGAAACAACAACAAAGGCAACAACCACAACAACTCCTGAAACAACAACCACAAAGTCAACAACTACTACAGCACCTGAAACTACAACAACCAAGGTAACAACTACTACAGCAACTGAAACTACAACCACAAAGGCAACAACTACAACAGCTTCTGAAACTACCACAACTACACCTGTAACTACAACCACAGAGGAAACAACTACAACAGAAGCGACTACAACGACCATTCCCGAAACGACTACAACAGAAATTACTACTGAAAAAATAACAGAAATTATAAAAGAAAATGGTCTTACATATGAAGTCGATATGGAAAACAAGACAGCAGTTCTCATAAGTTGTGATGATGGCATTGAAAATATTGTGATTCCATCAGAGATAGAAGGAAATACAGTAGTAAAGATTGCATCAACAGCATTTGAAAATAATTCTGATATCAAATCAGTAAGTATTCCTGAAACAGTAGAGGAAGTTGATGAGGCAGTATTTGATGACCTTGAAGAAATAGATGTATATGTTATAGAAGGTTCAAAAATTCAGCAGTTCCTTGATGGCAATGAAATAAAATACAGTCTTGTTAAGATTGAAAAATATCTCATGGGAGATATTGACCTTGATGGCAGCATAACATCAGCAGATGCACTTGCAGTTTTGCAGAATGTTGTTGAGATTAAGGAATTCACAGAAGTAGAAAGTATTGCAGCAGACGTAGATGGTGATGGCAGTATAACATCAGCAGATGCCCTTGCAATTTTACAGTATGTAGTAGGACTTGAAAAAGACTTCAATGGAGCAGTCAGTGTAAATATAACTGCTTCAGCAGATGATTCATCTGTTATCAGCAAGGAATACTATGATGAATCAGGTAATATTGTAGATATCAAAGCTGAATAATTGAGCGTATAATGATTAACTGAATAAAACCGTCATTTCAAAAAAATGAAATGACGGTTTTGATTTTTTATTGCATTTTGAATACTTATATGATATAATAAAATCATAGTACCATATATAATAGTATAGGGGAGAGCAGAATGTCATCAGATAAAAACATAGTAAAATTGAAACTTGATGTAATATTCAAGAAAATGTTTGCGAATAAGAAAAATGAAAATACATTGAAAAAATTTCTTGAAAGTGTGCTTGAACTTCCGGAGAATTCAATAACAAATATAGTAATGGATAATGTTGAGATTTTACCTGAGGATATAGATGATAAATTCAGTCGGCTTGATATTCTGATGAATGTCGGGGATAAGCAGATAAATATTGAAATGCAGGTATGTAATGAAAAGGAATATGAAAGCCGTACATTATTCTACTGGGCAAAGCTGTATTCAGGAAGTCTTAAAAGCGGAGGTAAATATAGTGATTTACCTCAGACAATCTGCATAAATATAATCAACTTTAATATGTTTAATGATACAAAAGATTTCCATTCTCATTTTCAGATAATGGAAAAGAACAGGCATACACTTTTGACAGATAAGATGGCAATACATTTCTTTGAACTGAAAAAGATAAATAAAAAGCCTGATAAAAGTAATAAAATGCAGCTGTGGATGCAACTGATAAATGCAGAAACGGAGGGTGAACTTGAAATGCTGGAACAGACAAATGTAAAAGAAATACAGGAAGCTGTACTGATATTAAGAGAAATGAGTGCAGATGAAAAAATGAAGGAACTGGCAAGAAGAAGAGAGCTTGCCCTGCATGACAGAATTACAGATATAGAGGTATCAAGAGAAGAGGGATTAAGAGATGGCGAAATAATAGGAATTGAAAAAGCAAAGAAAGTTTTTAAACTCTCAATGCAAGGCTATACAATAAAACAGATAGCAGAAGAACTTGAAATGTCTGAGCAGGAAGTTGCTTCAATATTAAATTAAGGATGATTTAAAATTAAATATTTAAACGTGATTCGTTGATAATAGATATGAAAGTATAAAGTTGGTAGAGTGAAAATGCATAAAGATAAAACCAGTCTGCTGTACAAGGCAAAATGAACACCGTTACGCAGAAAAATGCGACCCTCGCAAAGCCCATCGCTGCGTGGTGTCGCACTTTGAAAATCTTAAAAATACGCAGAAACAGAGGGTCACGCATCGCCTCCACTAAACTTAATCACGTAATTTTAAAGGTTACGAAAACCCCGATATACCGTAATTCAGCGATATATCGGGGTTCTTTTTTTGAAAAATTTAGCATTTTTTTCGGGAGTTCGATGCGGATTTGACCGTAACCAACCCTAAATGATTAAGATTTTTGGGGTACCCCTCTCCTCTGAAAAAAATGGGAAAATGGGAAAAAACACCCCTTATTTTTTTAACGATGAATAATTTGCAAAAAAACAAACGAAAATATATGCAAAATGACTTACTTTACGAAAAAGTTGACACATAGATAATCAGCTTAAATACGTACATAATCAGATATTCCTTCGGCGTTTTTGTTTCCGAGTCGGTATCTATTTCGCCTGCTCTTGCTTTTTTTTAGCCATGTTCCCAATGTTCTCTTTGGTTTTAGCAATTTATAGTTTTTTAGGTTGATTTTTCACCTAAGTTGTGATACAATGTATATTGGATATTTGTATTTTAATCACAAAAAGCATCAAGGAGAATAGGTATGGGCAATTCATACAAAGAAACAGTAAGAGCTAAGCTCTCTGAGCTGATTGAACGATACAATAATACACTCAGAGGAAAAGATCATAAAGACATTAGTGAAGAAACTATCCGTACTTGGCTTAATGAATTGCTTGCTATTTTCGGTTGGGGATGTTCAGAATACGTCCCAGGTTCTTCAGGAACGTGTATTAGGTGGTCAGCAAGCGAAAAAGCTCCGTGAAATAAGCTCAACACACAAAAAGCCTGACTACACGCTGATGAACGGAACCAATATTAAATCATTTTTAGATGCTAAATCTCTGGATGTCAACATATTCACAAGTAAAGAAACAGCCTTTCAGATACGTTCCTACGGTTGGTCAGCACAGTCCCCGTGTGCATTTGTATCAAACTTTGAACAATTCGTAATATACGATACTCGCTTTATACCCTCTCCGGATCAGAGTGCTGATATGGGAACAAAGCAGTATTCTATTGATGAATACATTGAAAATTTCGATATACTCTATGAGCATTTATGGCATGATAATATTTGCTCTAATCATCTTGAACAGCTTTATAATACTAAAGCTATTGAGGGCGATAACCAGCTCGATAGTAACTTTATGCTTTTGCTGTCAGATTTCAGAATAAAGCTCGCAAAGAGATTAGTTGAGCTTAACCCTGACGTTATTAATAGTGTTTCGATACTCAATTATTATGTTCAGGTGATCTTGGACCGTATCATTTTTATCAGAGTATGCGAATCAAAAGAAATAGAAAAGCACGAAAAACTGAAGCATTTTCTGTCTGACGAAAATGGCTTTTGGGATTCATTCAAGAACAGCTGTTATATGGAGTTCTATGATCATTATGACGGAGCTATGTTCAAGCGTGATGAATTGTTCCAGAACCTTAATATCGACAACGATGTTTTTGCCGAGTTTGTTAACGGCTTGTATTACCCTTTTCCATACCGTTTTGACGTAATTCCTGTTAAAGTGATTGCTAACATCTATGAGGAGTTCCTGGGGAAACAGCTTGTTATTAACAATGGCAGGATAGAGGAAGCCACAAAATCCGAATATGTTAAAACCAATGGAGCTGTCTGCACTCCGGAGCATATT
This sequence comes from Oscillospiraceae bacterium, assembly GCA_051881875.1. Classification (GTDB taxonomy): domain Bacteria; phylum Bacillota; class Clostridia; order Oscillospirales; family Ruminococcaceae; genus UBA5884. Next base: position 3,993 of record JBJEQS010000287.1, on the reverse strand, counting down.
GTTGATATGATCTGTAAGCAGACGATTGATCTATCTGCTGTAAAAACAATAGAAGATATCTTCAATATCAAAGTACTTGATCCTTGTTGTGGATCAGGTGTATTTGCTGTATCTGTTTATGAATTGCTGTCAAAGAAAATGATAGCGATTCTTCGATCCGATGAAAATGTCCGAAGCAAATACAGTGATTATTTCTATGTGCAGGACGAAAGTTATATACTCACAATTGCAGGCAGACGAGCTATTGTCACAAACTGCATTCATGGAATAGATTGCGACGAAGCTGCTATTGAAGTTACTAAGATGTCATTGGCATTGAAGATTGTTGACGGTAACAATCCTTTAGCCTGGAATGGTATCGGTGCATTCGGAGAGAAAATACTCCGTGATATAGACGGTAATATAAAGCTCGGAAACACTCTTGTAAGCACCGATAATCGTATTCCTGCAAAACATATTACTGAAATCAAGCCTTTTGATATTAAAGTTGCATTTGCTGATGTTTTCAGTAAAAATAAAGGCTTTTCCTATGTCATAGGTAATCCGCCCTACGTTGAGACAAAGCATTTTAAAGCTGCACAGCCGTTGATGCATGATTATCTAAGCACAAAGTATAGCTCATTTGAGGGTAAAGCTGATCTCTCAGTATTATTTATCGAGAAATGTATCAGTCTCCTCAGTCCAAATGGCAAACTTGGATTTATCATTCAAAGACGTTGGTTCAAAACCGACTATGGACGTTCAATTCGTACTCTGATTAATGAAGGAAAACACCTTGAGAAGCTGATTGACTTCAAAGCAACAGATATTTTCAAAGGCAGGATTACCTATGTTTCAATCATGGTTCTTTCAAAAAAGAAAAATGATAGTGTTCAATACTTCTTTATGCCCTCAGAAGCAGAAGATATAAAGACTATATTTGAAAACAGCGAAGATAATGGTGATTTTGAAACTTGTGACTTTGCTTCATTGCCAATTAAAACAGGAACCGAAAGCTGGTCATATGACAACTATCAGATAGAAGAAATCAAAAAAAAGACTTTCTGAAACTTGCGGTGTCCTGGGAGATTATCCGAAGTTAGCTGTAAAGGACGGTATCCAGGCTCTTTGGAAGAAGATGTATCATCTGACCGATTGCCGTATAGACGGAAAGTATATCATCGGTAAAAACGGCTTTAAAGAAACTGTAAAAGTAGAAAAAGATGCTGTAAAGGCAGTGATCTATAACCGAGAATTCTATCCTTTCAAAAAGGTTGAACCTGATGCTTACTGCATATTCCCATATGAAGGGGCAACCAATGATATTATTCCTTTTCCGGAGCTGAAAGAGAAATATCCTCTGTTATCTGAATAATTGTCAGCAAATAAGCAACGGAGCACAGAGCAGGTTGAGTGCTATGAAGGTGATTTATGGCACAGATTTACTCGTGAGCATAATCATACACTATATAATGTGGATAAGATTATTATTTCGATGACGGCAAGAGATACAATAGCAACTTTTATTTACGATAAAGGTCTATATATGGATAATGCTAATGTGTGGTTCATAACTGTCAAGGGAGCGTCTGCTGATTTGATGAAAGCTATCACCTGCATTATTAATTCGACAATATTTACTGTCATCGGAAAATCAGGTGCTAATCCTCAAAGCGGGGGATACTATAAATTCAACAAGCAGTTCCTGATGCCTATTCCTTTTCCTATTGAAGCGGTCAGCGAGAAATCGGAATGTGTAGCGACACTTGTGAACTATTATTCTGAGATTTCTGAACTGCAGGAGCAGTATCTATCAGCGACTTTCAATACCAAAGAGATCATAGCTGGGCAGCTCAGACAGCTTTGGGCAGAGCTTGATGATATTTGCTACAGCCTTTATAAAGTAACGGATCAGGAGAAACATCAGATAATCAATCTCGGACGAACGGTAAGCCGTATCGACCTTCTGAATGGAGTTAAGTGATATGAATATAAAACAGCTTGTAAATAAGTTGCTGAAAATATCAGATGATGTTATAAGCATCGAAAAAGCATTGGTGTATTCTTTTGCTGATACAATTGCTGTTGATACTAAAAAAAGTCAGTGGTTAAAAACTTATCTTGCAGATATTAATTATTCTGTTGTGGATAAGGTTAATCAGATTATAAAGGGCGAACTGTCACTAAATGAACTTATTGCTATATTTGAGATGCTCGTTCCTCAAAGCGAGAAGAAAGAAAAAGGCATAGTTTATACCCCTAAGGCAATAACCCGATATATTGTAAGCAACACCTTAAACTGTAGCAGTATTCCCACTGTACTCGATCCTTCATGTGGTTGTGGAGCGTTTTTGGTTACTGCTGCTGAGTATATGCATGAAAGATTTGGAGCATCTTATTCTGAAATAATATCTACTTATCTTTACGGCGTTGATATAGACAGCAACGCAATCGACAGAATTAAGTCTTTACTTTCTTTAGTCGTTCTCATGAACGATGAAGAAGAAAAGTGCAGTTTTAACTTTATATGTGCAGATACGCTTGATAAAGAAACTTATGACAGGCTTCATAAAATGTGCAGAAACGGATTTGATTGTGTAGTAGGCAATCCTCCTTATGTTCGTAATAAAAACATAAGCGAAAGCACAAAATGTCATCTTTCTAACTGGGTATCATCTTCTGTCGGCAATGTTGATTTGTACATTCCTTTCTTTGAGATAGGTATTAAACTGCTTTCTGATAACGGCAGGCTCGGTTATATCTCACCGAACAGTTATCTGCAAGGCGTAAACGGAAGAAGTCTCAGAAAGTATTTTGCGACTGTACAGCATCAACTTGAAATCATAGATTTCAGGGATAGTCAGGTCTTTGAAAATGTTACAAGCTATACTTGCATAACATTGATAGACAAATCTATCAAAACAAATGCTATCAAGTATTTCAGGTTAAATGAAACCAATACATTAGAAAAGCATACTTTCTCTGAGTATCACTATACAGATTTCTCTGATGGTAAACCGTGGAGAATGCGAGAAAGCAGCATAGATGAGATCATTCACAAACTCGAATCATCAGGCACTCCATTGTCAAATTGGAAAATCCGCAACGGTCTTGCTACTTTAAAAAATGATCTTTACTTCTTTTCACCTGTAAAAGAAGATACCAAGTATTACTACAGGGAATACAACGGAAAATCCTACAAGATAGAAAAGAGTGTTTGCATTAAGGTTGCAAAACCAAACATAATCAAAAGCGAAGCAGAGTTAGAACAGAAAATGGAAATAGCTATTTTCCCATATACACATACTGATAGTAACTATCAGATTATTGAAGAAGACGTTTTTAAATCTTCTTTCCCTGAAGCGTATAAATTCCTTACAGAGTATAAACCGCTGTTGCCTAACAGAGATAAGGGACACGGTAATTATCCTGCCTGGTACGCTTATGGAAGAACTCAGGGTATGAACAACTTCGGAAAAAAAGCTACTTATTCCGTATATAAGCGGAAGTCCTGTTGCTGTTCTTTCTTTAGATCCTAATGTATTATTCTATTGCGGATATGCTCTTCTCTCCGAGGATATTGAGGAACTGAAAATACTTAAGGTGTTTCTCGAATCAGAAGCATTTTGGTACTATATCTTCCACACAAGCAAACCCTACTCTAAGGGATATATGGCTTTCGCAAAGAATTACATAGTAAACTTTACTATTCCTGAGCTTTCTGAAAAAGAAAAGGCATATCTGCTGGATTCGCATACACGTGAGGAGTTGGACGAGTTTGTATGGGAAAAATACAGTATTCAAAATATTAAATATGAGGTGTTAGCATGAAAAATCTGTCAGACAAAATAAAAGAGTTGAAAAAAGAAATCGTATCAGATTCTTATTCAATGTCGATAGGTGAGTTAATAAGCCTTTATACCGATGAAGAACTGGATATTCATCCAAGATTCCAACGTCTATTTCGTTGGCAATCTTATCAAAAAACACGATTTATTGAATCAATATTATTAA
>JBJEQS010000286.1:0-1880 GCA_051881875.1 Oscillospiraceae bacterium | reverse complement strand
AATAACAAATACAATAAAATCAGATGGTCTTACATATGAATTAGATACAGAAAATAAAACAGCAGTTCTTATAAGCTGTGATGAAAGTGTTGAAAATGTTGTAATTCCATCAGAGATACAGGGAAATAAAGTAGTAAAGATTGAAGCAACAGCATTTGAAAACAATACTGCTATGAAATCAATAAGTATTCCTGAAACAGTAGAGGAAGTAGATGAAGATGTATTTGCAGATATTGAAGGAATAGATATATATGTTATAGAAGGTTCAAAAATTCAGCAGTTCCTTGATGGAAATGAAGTAAAATACAGTCTTGTTAAGAGTGAAAAATATCTCATGGGAGATATTGAACTTGATGGCAGCATAACATCAGCAGATGCTCTTGCAGTTTTGCAGAATGTTGTTGAGATTAAGGAATTCACGGCAGTAGAAAGTATTGCAGCAGATGTAGATGGTGATGGCAGCATAACATCAGCAGATGCCCTCGCAATTTTACAGTATGTAGTAGGACTTGAAAAAGACTTTAATGGAGCAGTAAGTGTAAATATAACTGCTTCAGCAGATGCTTCATCTGTTATCAGTAAGGAATACTATGATGAATCAGGGAATATTGCAGATTTCAACGCAGCATAATTAAAAGTATAAATGATTAATTGAAGAAACCGCCATTTCAAAAAATTGAAATGGCGGTTTTGATTTTTTATTGCATTTTGAATACTTATATGATATAATAAAATCATAGTACCATATATAATAGTATAGGGGAGAGCAGAATGTCATCAGATAAAAACATAGTAAAATTGAAACTTGATGTAATATTCAAGAAAATGTTTGCGAATAAGAAGAATGAGAATACATTGAAAAAGTTTCTTGAAAGTGTGCTTGAATTACCGGAAAATTCAATAACAAATATAGTAATGTGGAGCTTTTGCCAGAGGATATAGATGATAAATTCAGCAGACTTGATATTCTGATGAATGTCGGAGATAAGCAGATAAATATTGAAATGCAGGTATGCAATGAAAAGGAATTTGAAAGCCGTACATTGTTCTACTGGGCAAAGCTGTACTCAGGAAGTCTTAAAAGCGGAGGTAAATACAGTGACTTACCGCAGACAATCTGCATTAATATAATCAAATTCAATATGTTTAATGATACAAAAGAATTTCATTCGCATTTTCAGATAATGGAGAAAAACAGGCATACTCTCTTAACAGACAAAATGGCGATACATTTCTTTGAGCTTAAAAAGATAAACAAAAAGCCTGATAAGAATAATAAAATGCAGCTGTGGATGCAATTGATAAATGCGGAAACGGAGGGTGAACTTGAAATGCTTGAACAGACAAATGTAAAAGAAATACAGGAAGCTGTGCTGATTTTGAGAGAAATGAGTGCAGATGAAAAAATGAAAGAATTGGCAAGAAGGAGAGAACTTGCTCTGCATGACAGAATTACAGATATTGAGATATCAAGAGAAGAAGGCAGAATTGAAGGTCTGGAACAAGGTTTACAACAAGGATTACAGCAAGGATTACAACAAGGAAAGACAGAAGGTATTGAAATAACTAAAAAAGTTTTCAAACTCTCAATGCAAGGATATACAACAGAACAGATAGCAGAAGAACTTAAAATGTCTGAGCAGGAAGTTACTTCAATATTAAATTAAGGATGATTTAAAATTAAATAGTTAAACGTGATTCGTTGATAATAGATGTGAAGTATAAAATTGGTATAGTGAAAATGCATAAAGATAAAACCAGTCTGTTGTACAAGGAAAATGAACCCCCATTACGCAGAAAAATGCGACCCTCGCAAAGCCCATCGCTGCGTGGTGTCGCACTTCGGAAATCTTAAAAATACGCAGAAACAGAGGGTCGTG